>NZ_JBXEJO010000084.1:0-44829 GCF_056837965.1 Bradyrhizobium ferriligni | reverse complement strand
CGCCCGCCCTTCTCCCCGAACCACCGCCGGCACGCGCGGCTGAAGCTGGTCGCATCGGTGTAGCCGAGCGCGGCCGCCATCTCGTCGCGCGATTGGGTGCCGGCCGCGAGCATGATCCGCGCGCGCTCGCGAAGCACGCCGTCGAGCAGCGGGCGGAAGGCGCTGCCGGTCTCGGCGAGCCGCCGCACCAGCGTTCGCCGCGAGGTGCCGACGAGGCGCGCGGCCTCCTCCTCAGCCAGGCGCTGCGGCAGGCGCGCCGCGATCAGGCGCTCGACGATCCCCGCCAGCGCCACGGTGTCGGGCTGCGGATTTTCGATCGCCTCGAGCGCTTCGATGGCCTTGGCGTGCAACTGCGGATCGGCAAACGGCGACGGCCGCGCGCCGAGCGCTTTCGGCACCTCGAAGATGAAGGCGGCAGCGTTGAACTTCACTGCGCAGGAATAATGCTGCAACAATCGCTCCGCACCCGCAGGCGGCGGCCAGGGAAATTGCAGCGTCGCCTGCCCGATCGCATCCTCGAGCAGCTGGACGTACACGGCGTGCACATTGAGGCTGACCGCCAGCGCCACGGCGTGCCACAGCGCGTCGTCCATCGCGACGGCGGGAGAGATTTCGATCTGGATCGCGCGCGCGGTCCTGCGCAGCCGGTTGCGGACGAAGGGCGCGCGGGTCGACCCGAAGCGCGCGCCGGTCGCCAACGCATCCGCGATGGTCGGCGCCGTCCTGGTCGCGACGTCGAGCGCGCCTTGCAGCGATGTCGACCACACCGCCGCGGCCGACAACGGCCACAGCTCGCCATGCCGGCGGGTGATGTTGGCCGCCAGCACCACCAGCGAGGATACCGGCATGTGAGCGCCGGGCTGGTCGAGCGCCTCGAGCCGAATTCCGCTGCCCTTCAGCAGCTCGTCGCGCTCGCTTCGCGTCTGGCCAAACGCCCGCACCAGCGCCCGCGCATAGGCCGCGGACACCGGCGTGCGAAGGGCATCGGATTCCGATCCGTGCATGGCGTCGGCGACCTCCCCCTCGCGAACGTCCGGCCGAACAGGCTTGGCGCAAAATGCCACAAAATTGGCCTGTTGTGAACTGGCGGCGCAGACCCGCCTCGCGGCATGCTTGGCCCAACAACGGCGAACGCCGCCTCGCACGGGACGCTGGAGGGAATGCGATGATCTTCACGGGCACCAATGCTGCTGGCGAAACCATCACCTACCGGGACGGCAAGCGCTATCTCTGGATGCTCTCGTTCATTCCGCCGCTGATCCCGCTGTTGTCCTACTGGCTGTTCCTGCAGACGCACAATCCGCTGGTGACGCTGATCCCCTTCATCTTCATCTTCATCCTGATCCCGCTGCTCGATGCCGTGATCGGCGAAGACACCCACAATCCGCCGGCGGAAGTGGTCGCCGCGATGGAGGCCGATCCCTATTACCTGCGGCTCGCGCGCATCACCGTGGTGTTTCCCTGGATCAACTACGTCGCGCTGATCGCCTTCTTCGGCACCCAGGATCTGCCGTGGTGGTCCTATGTCGCCTTGCTGCTCGGCGTCGGCACCATCAATGGCGGCGCGCTGCTGATCGGGCACGAGCTCGGCCACAAGGCTGACAGGCTCAACATCCTGTTCGGCATGCTCGCCAACTGCGCGGTCGGCTACGCGCATTTCCGCGTCGAGCACAATCGCGGCCATCACACCTGGGTCGCAACCCCCGAGGACCCCGCCAGCGCGCGCTTCGGTGAATCGATTTATGCGTTCGCAACGCGCGAACTGCCGGGAGCGTTCAAGCGCGGCTGGCGCAACGAGGCCGAACGGCTGACCCGACGCGGCGAGTCGGTCTGGTCGATCAACAACGAGATCCTGCAGGGCTTTGCGCTGACGCTCGTCGTCGCGGCCGTCCTGATCGCGCTGTTCGGCTGGAAGGTCGCGCCGTTCATCGTCGCGCACCATTTCCTCGGCTGGTACGCGCTGACCCAGGCCAATTATGTCGAGCACTACGGGCTGCTGCGCGAGAAGCTGCCGAACGGCCGCTACCAAGCGGTCGAGCCGCGCCACTCATGGAATACCAACCACATCGTCTCGAACCTGATGACGTTCCACCTGCAACGTCACTCCGACCATCACGCCAACCCGATGCGTCCCTATCAGTCGCTGCGCGACTTCGACGATATCCCGCGGCTGCCGAACGGTTACACCGGCATGTTCGGGCTGGCGGCGATCCCGCCGCTCTGGTTCCGCGTGATGGATCCGAAGACCCTGGCCTGGGCCGGCGGCGACAAGAGCAAGTTGAACCTCGGCGATCGGCCCGCGAGCTCGTGATCGCGGCGATCGCCCGCCGTCGCCATGCGATCGTTGGTCGTCGTCACTTGCCGTGATGCCGCAGCGCGTCGACGATGACCTTGAACGCCGGTGAGTTCTGACGACCGCTCGGGTAGTAGAGGTAGTACCCGGAGAACTTCGGCGACCAATCGTCGAGCACCAGTTGAAGAAGGCCCGATGCCAGGGCGTCAGTCACTGTCTCCTCCGGCACGTAGGCGATGCCGTAGCCCGCGATTGCGGCCTTGACCATGGGCTGGGTCGAGTTGAAAGCAAGCTGACCGTCAACGCGAACCCGCATATTCCGACCGGCCTTCCCGAATTCCCAGGCGTAGAAACCGCCGCGTGTTGTCAAACGCAGATTGATGCAGATGTGGCCGACCAGATCCTGTGGCGTCTTCGGCATGCCGTGCCTGGCGAAGTAATCGGGCGAGCCGACGGCGACCAGACGCCAGTCGGGTCCGATCCGCACCGCGATCATGTCCTTTTCGACGCTTTCCCCGAGCCTGACGCCGGCGTCGAAACCATCCTCGACGATATTGCGCAGGCCGTTGTCGCGACTGAGCTCGAGCTTGATGTCGGGATAATCGGCGAGCACCGGTTCGAGTTTCGGCCAGATCAGGTTGTCGAGCGCGTGATCCGATACGGTGATGCGCACGGTGCCGGACGGCTTGTCGCGGTATGCGGTCAGCGCTGCAATATCGGTTTCGATCTCGGCGATACGTGGCGCGAGCGATTGCCGCAGCCGCTCGCCGGCCTCCGTGGTCGAGACGCTTCGTGTCGTCCGGGCAAGAAGCCGGATTCCGAGCCGCGCCTCGAGCCGCTTGATAGTGTGGCTGAGCGTCGACTGCGTGACGCCGATCTTCGCGGCTGCCCTCGTGAAGCTGCGCTCCTCGGATACGACCAGGAACCACAACAGATCGTTGAAGTTTTCGCGCACGATCGGTCTCCGTAGCAGCGCTGCTATCGGAGTATTTATGGTCCCAGTCGATAAGTTCAAACGCATTTCCGCGTCTAATCAGGACAATCGCCGGGTGCTATCTCCCGCGCAGACGAGCCGCCAGGCCACGGCCGGACGGCGCCTTTTCCTGCGCGGTGACTGCGGATGGATGCGATCTACAACGACAAATTGGTAAGGCCACGGGCGGCCTGGGGCGCGGTATTTTCGATGGCGCTGTGCGTCGCCGTCCTGATCGCCTCCGAATTCATGCCGGTCAGCCTGCTGACGCCGATCGCCGACGGTCTTGGCATCAGCGAGGGCCGGGCCGGTCAGGCGATCTCGGTCTCCGGAATCTTCGCAGTCGTCACCAGCCTGTTCATCGCCGATCTCACCAAGCGTATCGACCGCAAGCTAGTGCTGACCTCGTTCTCGCTGCTGCTTGTCGTCTCCGGCCTCGTCGTCACCTTCGCTCCCGATTACGCGGTGCTGATGATTGGCCGCGCACTGCTTGGGGTCGCCATCGGCGGCTTCTGGTCGATGTCCACCGCCATCGTCATGCGCCTGGTACCGCACGACGCCGTGCCGAAGGGTCTCGCGATGATCAACGCCGGCAACGCCATCGCAGCGACCGTTTCCGCACCGCTCGGAAGCCTGCTCGGCGATCAAGTAGGCTGGCGCGGTGCATTCTTCCTTGTGGTACCCTTGGCACTGCTTGCGCTCATCTGGCAGTGGATTGGTCTGCCCGCGCTGCCGCCGCGACGGCGCGAGGGGTCGGGCAACGTGTTCAAGCTGCTCCTGCGCCGTCAGGTGGCGCTCGGCATGGCCGCGATCTTCCTGCTCTTCATGGGCCAGTTCGCGCTGTTCACCTATCTGTGCCCCTTCCTCGAAACCGTCACCGGTGTCGGCGTCTCCACTCTCTCGGCGATCCTGCTGCTGATGGGGCTCGCCGGCGTCGCCGGCACCTGGACGATCGGTCAGTTGCTGCAAGAAAGGCTCTACAGCATCGTCATTGGCATTCGCTTGTCATGGCGTTGCTCGCCTCGGCGCTGATCGCGCTGGGCTCGGTGCCGGCAGCGGTGACAACCCTGCTGGTCGGCTGGGGCTTCTTCGGCACGGCTGCCCCGGTCGGCTGGGGCACATGGCTGAGCCGCACACTGCCTGATGACGCCGAAGCCGGCGGTGGCTTGCAGGTCGCCGTCATCCAGTTCGCCATCACGCTCGGCGCGGCAACCGGCGGCGTTCTGTTCGACGCGCTCGGATGGTGGAGCCCGTTCGCGCTCGGCGCGGCTCTGCTGCTCGGTTCGGCGCTCGCCGCAACCGCCGCCGCCATCGAGCACGGAAGGGCCGCGCAATGAAGCGGGTCATCACTCGCCGTGTCGTGCTCCGGGGTGTCCTCGTCACGGCATCGGCTGCACCGCTCGGCGGCCTCATCGGTCCGACGCAAGGATGCGCACAGGGATTCCCGTCGATGAAGATTCAAATCTCATTCAGCGAACGGAACATGACGGCGACGCTGGAGGACAATCCGTCCGCACGCGATCTCGCCTCGATGCTCCCGCTCGGTGGCCTCACGATCGACAACTACGCGAACAACGAGAAGATCAGCTATCTGCCGCGCAAACTCACCGAGGACGGCAGCGGCCCGTTCGGCAACGAACGGCCCGGCGACGTCTGCTACTACGCGCCCTGGGGCAACCTCGCATTCTTCCATGCGGGCTACCGCTGGTCGCCGGGGTTGATCCGGCTCGGCCGCATCGACGGCAACTTCGATGCGCTGCTGATGCGCGGCAAGTTTCCTCTCCGCATCGAATCCCTGTCCTGATCCCCCTCACGAAAGAACCGGAGGAAAACGCAGATGAAGAAAGTTCTCACCGCGGCAGCCATCGGCGCGACCGGCATCCTGCCCGCGCAAGCGGATGGCATCGAAATCCGTGTCAACGGCAGCACCCCCGCGATGTTCGGCGCCGCGGATAATTTCAGCGGGCGGGCAGTCATCAGCCCGCTTTATCCGGCGACGGACTTCACGCGCGCGAGCACCGGCCTCGTCAACTTCGCGCCCGGAGCGCGCACCGTCTGGCATACGCATCCGGCCGGCCAGTTGCTCATCGTCACCACCGGCCAAGGCTGGGTGCAGGAAGACGGCAAAGACAAGCGCACGATCAATCCGGGCGATGTCGTCTGGATTCCTGCCGGCATCAAGCATTGGCACGGCGCGACCGCCACCAGTCCGATGGCGCATATCGCCGTCAGCTACATGCAGGACGGAAAGAATGTGGACTGGCTCGAGCCGGTTTCCGACGAGCAGTACCGGTAAGCGGGAGCAAGCCTTGAAAGGGTTCGCCATGAAGACTTCGACCATTTTGGCACTCGCACTATCCATGGGAGCCGCCGATGCAGAGACGAAAGCAGGCTCGCAGACCGGAAGCCTGTCTCGCGACGACGTGCGAGCGGTGTCGGCGGCGCTCGAACGCTACGCCACGAACAAGCTCGCCAACGATCTCTGGAAGCGGCCCGATCTGACGCCGCGCGATCGCAGCATTGTCACTGTCGCCGCGGTCATCTCCCGCAACCAGGGTATCCTTCTGCCCGAGCAGTTGAACCTTGCGCTGGACAATGGCGTGAGGCCCGGCGAGATTTCCGAGATCATCACACATCTGGCCTTCTATGCCGGCTGGGGCAATGCGATGGCAGCGACCGCGATCACCAAGGAAGTGTTTCGCGCGCGCGGAATTGGCCCGGATCAGCTTCCCGAAGCTTCGGTCGCTTTGCTGCCGCTCGACGAGGCGTCCGAAGCCGATCGGGCGGCCCGGGTGGCTCAAGGCACAGGACCAGCTTCGCCGGGCCTGGTGCGCGACACCGCCGAGGTCTTGTTCCGCGACCTCTGGCTTCGGCCCGACCTTGCGCCGCGCGACCGCAGTCTGGTGACGGTCAGTGCATTGATCGCCGCCGGCAAGGTGGAGCAAATTCCCTATCATCTCAACAGGGCGATGGATAACGGGCTGACACGCGCGGAAGCGTCGGAAGTGATCAGCCATCTCGCCTACTATGCCGGATGGCCGAACGCATTTTCGGCCGCTCCCGTCGCCCGCACCGTGTTCGAGAAGCGCTCTGCCAACTGATCACGTCCAAATGCGCCGCGTGCATCTGTGAAGGCGGCCGGTTACAACATGTCGCGTTCGCTCTCGCCATCCAGTGCGGCACGATCCGCCGCCATCACCTTGCTGCCGGTCATGGCGGCCGTACTGGCAGGCTTTCTCGTCGTCGGCGCCGCATTGCCGGTGCTTCCCCTGCATGTGAGCCGGGATCTCGGCTTCGGAAGCGTCGTTGTTGGGATGGTGGCCGGCACGCAATTCGCGGCGTCTTTGCTCTCCCGGGTGTGGTCCGGCTCGTATTCCGATACGAAGGGAGGAAAACGCGCCGTCGTGACAGGTCTCGTCACCGCGGCGGTTGCCGGCCTGTTGTATCTTCTGTCGTCGGTCTTCGAGAGTACGCCGACGCTTTCGATAACGATTCTTCTCGTCGGACGCGCGGCGCTCGGCGGCGCCGAGAGCTTCATCGTCACCGGTGGCGTGAGCTGGGGACTTGCCCTCGTCGATCCCGCGCACGCCGGCAAGGTCATTGCATGGGTCGGGACGGCGATGTTCGCGGCGCTGGCCTGTGGCGGACCGCTCGGTGCGCTGCTGTTCGCGTCGCATGGCTTTGTGACGATCGGCGCTTTCAGCACCGTGTTGCCGCTGCTCGTCCTCTTGCTGCTGGTGCGGGTGAACGGGCCCCTGGCGCAGCCGCGGCCGGCGAAATCCGACGTCGGATACGTCATCGGCGCGGTGTGGCTGCCGGGCGTTGCCGCGGCGCTCAGCAGCATCGGGTATGGAGCGATCCTCGCCTTCAGCTCCCTCCTCTACGCCGTCAGGCACTGGCAACCGATCTGGCTGGGCTTTACGGCCTTCGGCGTCGCGCTGATCGGCGTGCGCGTCGTGTGCGGTCATCTGCCGGACAAATTCGGCGGCGCCAGGATCGCCCTCTGGTTCGTGCTGGTGCAATCAGCCGGGCTGGTCGTCATGGGGCTCGCGCGAGACGGCGCGACCGCATCCGTCGGCGCCGCGCTTGCCGGCCTGGGCTATTCTCTCGTCTTTCCGGGGCTGGGCGTCGAGGCCGTTCGGGGCACCTCACCCGAACATCGGGGGCTGGCAATGGGCCTCTACACGGCGTTTCTCGATGTCGCCATGGCGATCGGAAGTCCGCTGCTGGGCTGGATCGCCGATCGGGACGGTTTGAGCGCGGTATTCATCGTCAGCGGCGGCGTCACGCTTTGCACGGCGGCCATTGCCGCGCGCCTCGTCGGCAGGGAGCGCGCGACGCGCTAGATGAGATTGGCCTGAATGATCATTGCGCCCTGGCTCGTTGCTTGAACATGCGCTTGCAAAGTGTCGTGCCGCCTTGTCCGGGTCAGCGCCGTTTCATGGCGCCGATGCCGAGGAATGAGCCATTGACGGACGGATACTGGCTGGTGAATTCGAACGTATCGAAGCTCGGCGCCTCGAACTGCTTCAGCGCCTTCCAGAGCAGCGTGGTATCGGGACAGGCCTGGGAATGGATGTCATGATGCACGATGATACGGGCGTGCGAACGCACCAGCAGATGATCCTGTAGCGCACCGCGCAGGCTGTGATCGCCGTCGATAAAAACGAAGTCCGGCTTCAGCCGGTCGACATGCGCACCGACCAGCGGCGAGGTTGAAAAATCCTGCATGTAGATCGGCTCGATAGCGGCCTGCTGCTGCAGCAGATCGAAATAGGCCGAGATGAACGGCGTCGGCGCGATCGGATCGAGTGCAATCACGGTCTTCAGGTCGGCGCCGCTGTTCCTGAGCCATTCCGTCACCAGGATGAACATGCCGCCCCAGCGGCAGCCGATCTCCATGTATGAGGAGATGCCGGACGCATTGCGCGCAAGCCAGGCGAGATATGGCGCAAGCTGGTTCGGATATTGCCAGAGGTGGAGGCCCTTGCCGAAGCTCGGCGCCAGCTCCGGCGGCTGCTCGTGAAGCAGTTCGTCATTGAGCCCCAGCGCAGGGATGAATTCGCGTTCGAGGAAATCCGCATCCAACCGCTGAGCCGGGGTCAACGCGCCGATGGTACCGATCGCCTCGTGAACGAAAGGCGCAAGATCGGCGAAACGCTGGTATCGGTCGGCTTGGGCTTGCTGGGCGTTGAGCATCGGGGCAATCAGATCGGAGGGTGGACGGGAGACCGCTGGTCGTCGCGCCTCCAATCATTGAACGGACCAGGCAGCCGTCTCGGGCGCAAAATCTTGCGTTCGGTGTCGAATAGCCGCCCGCTCGCACGGCGCCGGGCGAGCCGCTTCGGCGCAGTGCTTCGAACGCGCAGCCTGCTCCGCTCTCACCCGCTCGGAATCTTCCGCCGCACGGCCTCCACGCCGGCATCGGTCACGTTGTATCTGCGCCCCATCTCGGGGACGATCCAGCCCTTCTCGATCATTCCGGCAATGGTGCTCGGCCCGACGCCCGCGGGAAACGGACGGCGGTTGCGGATCGCGTCGATCGCGACCCGCTCGAGATGGGTGGCGACATGCGACGGGCGCGCGCGAAACGCCTTTGCCATGATCAGAACCGACAGGACCTCGGCGCGCCGGCGCACGGCCGAAGCGCTGCGGGTCAGTTCGTTGCTGATCTCGAGAGCGTTCTTGCCGGCCCTGGCGAGTTCCCTGAGCTTCTCGTCCTCGTCAGGGCTCCAGCGCCGCACGATCCCCATCTGCCCCTCACCGCCTGGATACCCATCTCGAACCGATGCATACGCAGGCGGTGCTGATTTGCCATGTGACTTTCGGCACCTCTTGATCTGACGTCGGGGCTGTCGCCATCAGGACGGCCGATCGCGGGTGCCGCGCGATGCAGCACAAAGAGCATGATCCGATTGAATCGGATCATGCTCTCAATCCCCTTGCTTGGTGGCGTTTTGCTTGCGCGAACCGGTATCCACTTCGCGCTGGAACGCTTCAGTGCTTGCTGGGTTCAAGCGCGATGAGCACGCCGGTCGGCTCGGGCTCGTGCGGCCGAAGCGACGTCAGCTCCGGATCGCTCCACTCGGCGAGACTGACGACCTCGCCCGTCTGCCCCGGCATGTCGGAGGTCTGGGCCGGTTCGAGCACCTTGAGCCCGCTGGTGTCGACGAAGAATGTGTGCTCACCGAACACGCTGTTCAGTTGCGCCACGGCCGGGTGATCGTCCGGAAGCACCTGGGCATTCAGTTGCGTCATGGTCTGCTTGACTTGCGTGGAATTGAGTTTCATCCGCTGCTCCTTCTCGTTGGTTCCGGCCGCGATGGTTTCCTTGACAGGTTTCCTTGACAAGTTTCCTTGGCTGGTTCCTCCCCGCCCGCACCCCACATCGGGGGCTTCAAGGTCTCGAACCAATCAGGCAACGAAACGTTCCGCACGCGCGACGCATTGACCGCCTGCGCACTGGTTCCCCGCGTATCAGATGTGAAGTGCGGCTCTGAAGTCACGCCCATCGCTACGAGACGGGAGGTTTCTTCCTTGCGAGTCCTTCCAGATGCACGCGGCGTGCGGCGGATTTGCGCGCGCGCTCCCTGGTGCGGCAGGCCCGGCAGCGCACCGCCGCGGTAAATACATCGCCCTTGGCGGTCTCGTACCACCATTTCTGCTGCAACGGCGTCCAGACCTCGGCAACGCCGCAGTCCTTGCAGACGAAGGGCTCCGGTCGATAGGTTCCGCGCAGAACGAAATCGGGAGTCGAATAGCTGTTCGATGGCGCGAGCCGCGTCGTATCCACGGCAACCTCGTCGCGCGCCAGGGCAATCTTGTAGTCGCGAAGCCGTTGCCGTTCAGCGGCGCGTTGCGCCTGGATGCGGCGCCATTCCTCGGCCTTGCGCCGCCTGGCTTCGATCTCTCCGTGCGTCTGCTTGCTGCGTTTCACGTCGGCACATCCGTCTGGGTCGAATGCCTTCGGCGCATCGACGAAGTCAACACCGGGCAGCACGACTCGTCGATGATGACGTCATTAATACGCTGCTGTTCTGCCGCCAGCCTGTCATATTTGCCGCAACATTGCGCCACGACAAGATCGCGTGCGGAAAACACATAGTGGCGTTGGCCGCCGTCCGAGGCGGATGACTTCGGGATACCCCTCAGCCGAGTTGCGGCCGCCCCTGCTCCGCCGGCCGCATGTGGATCAGCGCGTCGAGCACGAGGACAAGAACGGGGCGCTGCTCGTCGTTGACCAGCTCCGTCTTGAAGATCACGACGGCGTCGCGACGCTCCGGCCTGATTGTGATCTTCTGGATCCGGGATTGGCCCGTGAGCGTGGCGCCGGGCCGAACCGGGCTCGGCAGGCGAATCTCGAAGCTCCGCCCGACGATCCCCGCCACCTTGGTCCAGATCGCCTCCACGACGAGCCGCTGATAGATCGCAATGGTGTTGAAGCCGCTTGCGATCAGGCCGCCGAACGGGCCCACTGCCGCCGCGACGGGATCGGTATGGATCGGCACCGGATCATATTTCCCGGCGAACTCCAGGATCTCGGCCTCACCGATGGTGTAGCTGCCAAGCCTGAACGTCTGGCCCTCGGTGAGATCTTCCGCATACAGCATCGCGCGCCTCCATCTGTCGCGCGATGCTAGACCAATGGTGCGGGCTTTCCATTACCCCGGACGTCATGAACTTCGCGCGCGATACACGGGCGACACCCGCCGCGCGCATATCGCCGCAGGCATCCCGCGCTATTGCAGCCGGGCCGCCCTCGCCTTTGCGGCCTTCACCGTGTTTTCCATCAGGCAGGCGATCGTCATCGGGCCGACGCCGCGCGGCACCGGCGTGATCGCGCCGGCGACCTGCACAGCCTCGTCGAACGAGACGTCGCCGCACACCGCATAGCCGCCGTCCGGCTTCACGACGCGCGTGGTGCCGACGTCGATGACGATGGCCTGCGGCTTGATCCAGTTGCCGCGCACGAGGCCGGCCTTGCCCACCGCGCTCACCAGGATGTCGGCCTCGCGGCAGATCCTGCTGATGCCGCGGGTGTGGATATGGGTCTGCGTCACGGTCGCGTGCTCCTGCAGCAGCAGCGCGGCCATCGGCTTGCCGACGATGTTGGAGCTGCCGATCACCACGGCATGGGCGCCGGTGAGGTCTGGCAGGGTCGATTTGATCAGCCGGAGACAGCCGAGCGGCGTGCACGGCACCAGCGCATCGTCGCCGTGAAACAGCCGGCCGGCGTTCAGGGCGTGCAGGCCGTCGACGTCCTTGGCGGGATCGACCGCCGCCATCACGCGCAAGGCGTCGATATGCGCGGGCAACGGCAGCTGCACGAGGATGCCGTCGATATCGTCGCGTGCATTCAGCGCCTCTACGCTGGCAAGCAGATCGGCCTCGCTGGCATCACCCGGCAGGCGTGCGACCTCGCCGCGCAGGCCGAGCCGTTCGGCCATCCTGACCTTGCTCTGCACATAGATCTGGCTCGCCGGGTCACAGCCGACCAGCACGACCGCAAGCCCCGGTGCGCGGGGCAGCCGGTCGAGTTCGCCAGCAATCTTGTCGATGACAATTTGGGCATGTGCATGCCCATCGAGAATGTTCGCCGTCATGGCACCTCCGTTTCGAAGCGGTGCCCAGGCGCGCGGCGTTCAGTCTCTGCGCTCCCCGATGGTGGTCCATCCAAGCGCCAGTCGCGCAGATGGCGTCGTCATAGCCGCCCCGCCGGGCAAAGGCAATTCACGCTTTCCCGCGGGTCAAACGGCGACGAATTGCCCTCACTTTTGCCGGTGGATCGGTGCCGGGCGGATCGCCTCTGGGGTAGGATTCGGGCAAGACTTGCGTTAAGTCTCGGCGCTTGCCGGGCTTTTCCGATCCCCGGCGCCATCCTTCCGGTCATCACGCCATTTCGGACATTTTCGACATGAGACATATCATCCTCGCGCTGGCGCTCTTCTGCCCGGCTGCCGCGCTTGCCCAAGGCACCACGCCGGCCCCCGCCGACGCAGACAAGCCGGCGGCGGCGACGTCGCAGCCAATGGTCGGCGACAAGCCGCTGGTCCAGGTCGGCAAGAAGTCGGCCGCCAAGAAGGGCGAGAAGCCTGCCGCGCCCGGCAAGCCGCAATCGGTCGCCCAGAAGCTTCAGGCCTGTCAGGACATCGACGACGCCACCAAGGAGCGGCTGATCTGCTACGACGAGATTTTCAAGCCGCAGCCGAAGCCGAAGGCCGCCCCGGCCAAGGGCGTCAACGATTGCCGCTTCGTGAAGGAAGAGGACGAGCGGCTGACCTGCTACAACGGCTTCGCGGACAAGATTCCGCGCCTGCCGCGCTAAAGGTCCTGCCGCGCTAAAGGTAGCGAGCGGCGCTCGGACGCCGTCTCGGATCCGTCCACCCGCCTGATCGCGGACATGAAAAAGCCGCCGCAAGTGTTTGCGGCGGCGGATCGATTGCCGGCTGCGGCAGCCCTTTCTTACCAGGTGCCGAAGCCGCCGAAGAAGCCCATGCGCTGCTGCTGCGCGACGCGGTAGGGCTGATACATGCCGGGCTGTGCCAGCCGCATCGGCTGCTGGGGATGGGCATGGTAGCGCGCGACCTTGCGCTTCTTCGGCGCCTGAGGCTGGGCCTGCGCCGGCTGCTCGGCCGGCTTTGCCTCGGCCGCGACCTTCTGCGCGTCAGCCTTCTCCGGCGGAATGAACTGGGCGAACGTATTGCGGACACGGGCTTGCGCCGACGCGTCACCCGTAGCCGACGGGACGGCCGCGGCGACCGCGTTGACCTGCGCTGGAACAATGGTCGGCAAATTGGTGTCGTAGACCACCCGCTCGGGCAATTTCTGGATCGACTTGATGCGCACCATGGTCTTGTCGACGCCCGGCGAAGACAGGCCCTGGTTCTGGCCGGCGACCACGGCCTCCTGCGGCACGATAGAATTGACGACGAAGAGCAGCGCGAGCAGCACTCCACCAACGAACAGGAAATAACGCGCCACAGGCATTTTGGTAGCTCCCCCCGCGCAGCGGGCGCGGTTCATCTCGGCGCGACGACATCAGTCATCGCGCGGGCGATTTCATCGTCTGCGCATGATCATCCCGGACGCGGTCCGCGCTCCCGGGTCGTTCGCTAACGGCTGGTTTATTAGTTAGTTCCTGTCCGGCCGTTACGGTTCACCCGGCAAGTCAATTCGCGGTCACTTTTTCGGGATGCCGGGACTTAAAGGCGGCTCGCCGTCACGACCGAACATCTCGCCTTGTTTGCGTTCACATTGACGAACCCGACCAACATCCGCGAGTAGGTCTTGCGGCTTTTCATGGCGATGGTGTCGGAGATCAGCCGTTTGCGCTCGGTCAGCGGCCGACCGTCCCGGCGGATGAAGGCGCAGGCGATCTCGATATCCTTGACGGCGAAATCATTGGCATTGCGCAGCGTCAGGGTGACGAGCGCCTTCGAACCCAGCCCGCCGCGCCGCCACGATTGCGAGGCGATCCGCAACCTGTCCAGCGGCGACCTTTCAGCGCCAGGCCCGGACGACCTGGCCTCCTCGGCCCCCTGTGGGGCGGTGGCCACGCCGACGGTGGTCGGCTCGTCAGCCGGTGCGGCCAGCGCATCCCTCGCGGCCTGATTTGTGATTTGGGCGGGTTGCGCGCCGGTCGAGGCGTTCTGCGCGGTGCGGACGATGCTGGACGACACCGGCCAGACATCCTGGTCTCCGGCGTCGCTCGGCTCGGGGAGCATGAACCAGGCGGCGATCCCGGCGAGCGCAATCAGCGGCAGCAGCAGGCTGGCGTAGAAGCCGCCCTCACCGAGACGTCCGGCGGCCAACCTCCGAAACGACGCCAAGCCGATCCGCATCGTCGTGCCCTCACCCTGGCGACCTGATCGGGCCGCCCCCACACAGAGAGGAAGCCGCACCGCGCGGCTTCCGGGGCGGCCGCAGGTCGAGCGGCCACGCGAAGACAATCGCTGACAGCCTCAATGGTTTCATTCCGGGACGACAATCTTGCGGCCCGCAGCACGGAGGGATGGCCTCACGGCCGGCCGCTCGCTAAGTTCGCGCCGCCCGAGAGCGAGTGCCGCGCACCCGAGCGGCGCGAGAACAACAAGGAGATCGCAATGCCTGTCGTCACCTGGGACCACGTCCACCTGCGCAGTCCCGATCCCGAGGCCACCGCGACCTGGCTGCGCGACGTTCTCGGCGGCGAGATCATCCGCGGCCCCGGCCGCATCGACGTCCAGCTCGGCGGCGCCAAGGTGTTCATTGCGGAGGTGACCCAGGGCGACGGCGTCAACGCCGCGCCGGTGACGCCCTATCAGGGGCTCGATCATTTCGGGCTCACGGTGAAGGACATCGACGCGGTTGCAGCCGAGATCAAGGCCAAGGGCGTCGAATTCACCAAGGAGCCAACCACGATCCGTCCCGGCGTGCGGATCTGCTTCATCCGCGGCCCGCAGGGCATCTCGATCGAATTGCTCGAGCGCGACCAGAAATACGTCTAAGCCACGCGTGCGGCGCTAAGTCATGCTGCCCGGCATGAAGCAGCGGATCGTCACGCCCATGTAACTCGGAATCGGCCAGACCATGGCACGACCGACCCGGTTGGGCTCGGTGACCACGGCCTCGTCGGGGACATCGATCCACGCCCCGTCGAGGCGGACACGATAGTGCCCGTCCTTGGATTCCCAGTCGACATCGCTGACCGCTGTGCCGTCGGCATCCGAACAGCACGGCCCTTTGCCGCTGCGCAGGCCGTCGAACCATTCCTTCAGCGGCGAATTGGCGTAGCGGCCGTCGGGATCGCGCGCCTGCGCGATTCGCACGGCCGCGACCAACACCAGCGTTATCAACCCGAGGAATACGATGACGTGGCCCGCATGACGGGCCGAAGTTCCATTGAGCCTGCGAGGGCGTGCCCAATGGCCACCGGATTCAATCCAGTCAGACATGTGTTTGCTCCAGCACTCACCGGCCAGTGCAACCAGAGCTATGCATTTCGCGGGCCACTTTGATTCGCGCGTACGGTCCGCTGTCATCGCGCCGTCACACTGCCTGGCAGGAACCGAGGGTGTCACCCGAACGCGGGACACCCGGGAATCAACCTGCCGCATTGCACGAGGTTGCTCGCTTTGGCATAAAAAACCAACTGGCTTGCCGTGGGCGCGGCGGCCAGCAATCGGGACGTCATGAAGAACGGACTTTACTCAATTCACGTCACCCTGCTGGACGGTCGCGTCGGTAAGGGCAGCGGCGTCATTCTCTTCCGCGACGGCCAGATTCTGGGCGGCGACGCCTATCTCTACTACACCGGCAGCTACACGGTGAAGGGCGATGCCTTCAAGGGCGAGGTCCTTGTGCAACGCCACACGACGCCGCGTGACACCGACAACCCGCTGTTCGGCGGGCCTGCGCCCGTCGGCATCGGCGTCTCCGGCACCTTCACCGACACCCGCGGCACCATGAGTGGGACCGCACTGGTCGGCAAGGCGAGCCTGATCTTCGGCGCCACGCTGCACAAGCTCGCGGATATCAATTAGCGGTGTGAAACCATCAGACCCGTCATCCCCGCGCAAAGGCTTCGCCTTTGCGCGGGGATGACGGATCGAGAGCAAACGCGCGGTTGGCCACTACGCTTCGTGCCTACTCCGCGGCCTGCTCCAGCGGCGCGACGCGCGGCAGGATCATCTGGATGCGTGTGCCGTTGCCCGGCGCGGAATCCAGCGAGAGCCGGCCGCCGAGCCGCGTGGTGACGATGCTGTAGACGATGTGCAGGCCGAGCCCGGTGCCGCCCTGATCGCGCCGCGTCGTGAAGAACGGATCGAAGGCGCGGCGGCGCACGTCGAGGCTCATGCCGCAGCCATTGTCGGCAAAGATCACCTCGACATTGTCGCCTCCGGCGGCGTGGACCTGGATCTCGACCTCACCGGCCTTGCCGTCCGGGAACGCATGCGCGACCGCGTTGAGGAACAGATTGGTCAGCACCTGGCCATACGGTCCCGGATAGGAGTTCATAATCAGGTTCGGCTCGCAATCGATGTTGAGCGTCAGGTTGTGCTTGCGCAGGCCAGGCCGCAAGCTCATCACCACCTGCTCGGTGAGATCGCCGAGATCGAAGGTGCGCTGGTCGGAATAGTTGCGGTCGGCGGCGACCTGCTTGAACGACTGGATCAGCTCCGCGGCGCGGTTGAGATTGGCGACGAGTTGCGAGGAGGCATCGCGCGCCGTGTTCAGGAAGTCGTTCAGGCTGGAGCGGCGCAGGTCGCCGCGCTCGACCTGGGTGGCGAAATTCGCGGTCTTGCGCTCCAGCGCGGACGCCACCGTCAGGCTGATCCCGACGGGATTGTTGACCTCATGGGCGACGCCGGCCACCAGGCGGCCGAGCGCGGCGAGCTTTTCGGCCTCGATCAGCGAATTCTGGGTTTCCCGCAGATTGCGCAGCGCGGCCTCCGCGGAATCCCGCGCCTTGCGCATCTCCTGCTCGGAGCGCTTGCGCTCGCCGATGTCGAGCGCGACCGTGACGATGTTCTCGATGTCACCCTGCGCATCGAGGATCGGCAGCTTGTTGACCAGCCACTGCCGCATGTTGCCGGCGACGTCCTTGTACTCCTCTTCATAGAAGCCGAGCTCGCGGCGCGCCGACAGGACGCGCTTGTCGTTCTCATCGGTCTTGGCCGCGCCGTAGCGCGACATCAAATCGCCGGTGGTCTGGCCGATCGCGTCCTGCGGCTCGATGCCGAAGATCCCCGCCATGTAGCGGTTCATCAGCACGTAGCGCAGGTCGCGGTCCTTGACGTTGATGACGGCGGGCACCGTGTCGATGACCATCTGCAACAGCCGCCGGCCTTCGGCGATCGCGTCTTCGGCGCGCTTCTGGTCGGTGATGTCGCGCACCGTGCCCTCGTAGCGGACCACCTCGCCCTCGTCGTTGCGGACGACGGTCGCCGAATCGGACAGCCACAGCACCGTGCCGTCGCTCGCGCGCACCTGATACTCGTAGTCGCGCACCATGCCATCGCGCTGCATCAGCTGCTGGTACTGCTCGCGCGCCGCCGGATCGACATAGACGGTGGTTGCGATGTCGTCGATACCCTTGATCAGGTCTTGCGGCGTGCCATAGCCCATCATCCGCGCGAGCGCCGGATTGGCGTTGAGCAGCGCGCCGCCCGGCGTCGTGACGTAGATGCCCTCGACCGACGCCTCGAACAGCTTGTGGTAGCTCTCCTCGGCGAGCCGCTGCTCGGCTAGCGCACGCAGCGCCGCCTCGCGCGCGCTGTCGGCGTCGACCAGAGTCTGGCGGAACACTTCGGCGGCACGCGCGATGTCGCCGATCTCGTTGTCGAGGTCGGCGCCGGGAATGAACGCGCTCTTCTCGCCGCCGGCGACCTTGCGGATCGAGCCCGCGATCCTGGCGAGCGGCCGGACGGTTCGGCGAACCACCAGCACCGACGCGAACAGGCCGATCAGCACGCCCGCCGTGCCGAGCACGATGCTCTGCCATTTTGCTTCAGCCAGCGTCCGGGCAAAATCGCGCGACAGCACGTGGCCGCGGCGAGAGCTGAGCTCGCGGAGCAGCTCGGTGACCTTCTGGATCAACCGGCCTTCGGCGCCGAGCACCTCCTTGTCGATGTCGGCGATCTGGCCCTCGCGCACCGAGACCGCGATGATCGCCTCGGCATAATTGTCGACGGCGCCGCGCAGCGCGGGATCGGAGATGGTCATCGCCCGCATGCTCTGCGCGGCCTGCTCGGCGGCGGACGTGTTGTGCGCCAGCAGCGCGGTGGCAATCCGGCTCTGGGATTGCGACAGCGCATTGGCCAGCGCCGCATCGTTGCTCGCGGCGGTCGCCTTGTCGAAGGCGTCGCGCAGCGGCGGCAGCCCGGCGACCAGCTCGGCTCGGCGACTGAGCAGCGCCGAGATGCGCTCGATGCCGTTGCGATAGGTCGCCAGACGTTGGGTGACGCCGTCGATCATGTCCTGCTGCTCGGGCGCCAGCTTGATGCGGGTCTTTTTCAGGATCTCGCTCAGCGACTGGGCCGCCTCCGCGACCTGGACCGACTGGCTGCCCGGCTCGGTGACGAAATCGCGCGCCGCGAGCCGCAACTCGTTCATGCGGCGGTCGATATCCTCGGCGATGTCGCCGACGCTCTGCAGCCGCTGCAGCTCGGCGAAGGTCGTATCGATGTGACGGATCGCGATCACGCTGGCGGTGGATGTGATGATGATCACAGCAAGGACCAGCAGGAAGCTGCCGAACGTGAGCTGGCCAATGGAGAGGGAGAACGCACGCGGCGCTTGCGAATTCGGCGGCAATTCAGCGGTCATGTCATCAAGGCCGGGGTCCAATGGGCCCCAATATATGGGAAATTACGGGCTTTGGGGAAACATGCTGAAGGGCCGGGCCGGCCGGCGTGTGACCGGCGTCACCCCCGGGGCGGGTGCCGGTGGCCGATTCCGGCACAGGCCGCGTCGGCTTAGTCCGGCGGAATGCCGGCCTCTTTGACCACCCGGGCCCAGAGGGCGACGTCCGCCGCGATGACGTCGGCAAAGCGCTTCAGCGGCGCGCTCCGGGCGTCGCAACCGGCGACATCCAGCTTCTTGCGCACCTCGGCGGAGGCCAGCGCGGTTTCGAGCGCCGCGCTGATGCGTTCGACCACCGGCTGCGGCGTGCCCGCCGGCACCACGAAGCCGAACCACGGCGTCACCTGCGCCTCGGCAAAGCCCTGCTCGGCCATGGTCGGCACGTCGGGAAAATATTTCGAGCGGCCGTCGCTGATCGCGCCGATGATCCGGATGCTGCCGGACTGCACCTGGGCCAGCGCCTGGTTGGCCGACAGGAAGCTCGACGTGATCAGGCCGCTCGCGATATCGGGCACCATCTGCGGATAGCCGCGATAGCCGATCGCGGTGACGTCGATGCCGGCGAGCCGCTTGAACAGCTCGAAACCGAGATGGCCGGTCGAGCCCTTGCCGGGATGGCTGTAGTTCAGCGTGCCCGGCTTGGCCTTGGCCAGCGCAACATAGTCGGCGACGGTTTTCACCGGCAACGAGGTCGGCACGATGAAGAAGTTCGGGGCGAGACAGATCTGCCCGACCGGCACGAAGTCCCTGACCGGATCCCAGCGCAGCTGCGTGTTCAGTGCCGGGCTTGCGGTGAAGAAGGTCGTCACCAATAGCCATGTGTAGCCATCGGGCGCGGCGCGTGCGACCTCCTCGGCCGCGATCGAGCCGTTGGCGCCGGATTTGGCCTCGACCACGATCGTCCCCTTCCATTGCTCCTGCATGTCCTGCGCCATGATGCGCGCGAACACGTCGGCGACGCTGCCCGGCGCATAGGGAATGACGATGCGGATCGGCCGGCTCGGGAAGTCCTGCGCGCGCACCGTGCCAGCCATCGCCAGCAACGCCATGCACGCACCGGCAATGAGGCTGATCCGCCGCAACATCGTCCCGTTTCCCGCCCTGTGGTCTCGTTGCGGGCAGCATGCAGGGATTGCCTGACGGCAGCAAGGCGCCGGTTTCAGCGGGCGAAACTTCAGGCTGTGGCGATCCTTCGTGCAGGAATCGTCATCGCGGCGATGACGTCAGGCCGTGGCGATCTTACGCGAGGGAATCGTCATCGCGGCGACGCCGATCACGACGCAGGCGAGGCCGATCCACGCCGTCGGGCTCAGCCGTTCGCCCAGCACCATGACGCTGAGCGCCACCCCGATCGGCACCCGCAAGTAGGCTTGCGCGGTGGTGCCGACCGAGCCGAGGGTCTGGATCAGGCGGAAGTAAATCACGAAGGCGATCGCGGTCGAGAACACCGCAAGCGCCAGCAATGCGGCGAGCGACGTCGTCGACGGCGACAGCGTCCAGGGCCGCTCGACGACAAGGCTGAGCGGAACGAGGATCGCGGCGCCCGCGATCAGCGAACCCGCCGCCGGCGCCATCGGATCGAGTCCCTTGAAGCCGCGGCTGAAGATCGCGGCACAGGCGTAGCAGATGGTGGCGGCGACGATCGCGACCTCGGCCACGATCCCCTGCCCAAGATCGTGGAACGCATCGACGCCGACGATCAGGCAGATGCCGGCCATGCCTGATATCACCCCGAACAGCTTGCGCGGGCTCGCGGCCTCGTGGCGGGTGACCGCGACGGTGAACAGGAAGGTGAAGATCGGCGAGGCCGAATTGAGGATGGTGGCGAGCCCGGCATCGACGAAGCGTTCACCCCAGGCGATCAGCGTCCACGGGATCACGCTGTTGAGGCAGGCCTGGAAGATGAAGCGGCGCCAGGTCGCGCGATCGGTCGGCGCCGTCACACCGCGCATCCGCATGATGACGAGCAGCAAGAGCCCCGCGATCGCGGTGCGCGCCGCGATCAGCGTGATCGGCGGGATGGTTTCGACGCCGAGCTTGATGAAAGTATAGGAGCCGCCCCACAGGGTGGCGAGCGCGAGCAGCAAAGCGAGCTCGAAGCTCATGTTGGGCTGTCGTGGGGCGGTGGTCATAATAGGATTCCGTCTCGGTGGTTGAGACGAATCTACATCGATGTGAGGCGGTGATCCTTCGCTACAGACCGAAGTGTGGTTAGAAAGCGCCTCGCTTTCCCCTCGTCGTCCCGGCGAAAGCCGGGACCCATAACCACAGGGTTGTGTTGTAAGAAAAAGGTGCGGCCCCAGCGTCGCTCAACAATGAACGTTGGTGGTTATGGGTCCCGGCCTGCGCCGGGACGACATCGAGTATGTTGCGCCGCCTGCAAATCATGCACTCGCCGTCTCTCAGGATAACGCTTACCCCAGCGCCCCGACGTCGAACACCTCGCCGTCGTAGCCCGCTTCCTTGGGGATGCGGAGCTGGCGGCCGGTGGCGGTCTTGGTCATCACGGGCATCACGGCGACGATCGGCTTGCCCTTGCTGTCGGCGAGCGCGGCACCGACGTTCGGCTGCTTGCCGAGCCGGATAAGGTTTCGCGTGGTCGGGAACGGCAGCTTGAAGCGGCCGGTCTCGCCGCCCTCCAGCGCCTCGCGGGTCGACACCCAGATCGAGTCGGTCGATTCCTTGCCGTCATGGGCGCCGAGCTGCTCGGGCGGCGCGGCGGCGAGGAAGAACCAGGTGTCGAAGCGTTTCGGCATGCCCTCCGGCGTGATCCAGTGCGCATAGGGCACGAGCTCGTCGAGCGCGAGCACCATGCCGTTGTCGGTCAGCACCTTGAGGAAGCTGATCTTGCCTTCGTTCAACGCCGCGCGATGCACGGTCGCGATCTCGTTCGCGCGCTTCGCATCGACCAGGTCCTTCGAGCCTACCGGCCGCGCTAGCAGGATGCCGCTCTCCTCGAAGGTCTCGCGGATCGCCGCGATGCGGAAGCCGAGCGCGTCGCCGTCGAGCCCTTCTCCGCCGGAATAGAGCGCGGGATCGGCCGCGATCTCCTTGTCGTTCTTGTCGACGCTACCGCCCGGAAACACCAGCGCGCCCGAATTGAACTCGATCTGGTGATGGCGAACCATCATGAAGACTTCGATTTCACGTGACGCCGTGCCGTCACGCAGCAGCAGCACGGTCGACGCAAGTCGCGGGGCAATGATCTCGGTCATGATTAGCCTGCTGCACTGGATTGCGGTTGCAGATTGGCGCGGCGGTCGACGCGCGCCACGCGGGAAAGCAGATAGTCGACCTCCGCCCTCGCCTGCGGCGTGATCACAGCACCCGGCTTGCGCTGCGCGCTGGAGGAGATGATGCCGCGCTTCTGCAGCACGTATTTGCGCACGGTGAGGCCGACGCCGGGCTGCTGCTCGTAGCGGATCAGCGGCAGATGCGCGTCGAACAGATCATGCGCGGCATCGCGCTTGCCGGCCTTGGACAGGTTGACGACGTCGATCAGCAGCTCGGGGAATGCATAGCCGGTCATCGCACCGTCGGCGCCGCGCTCCATCTCGAAATCGAGGAACAGGCCGCCATTGCCAACCAGGATCGACAGCGGCCGCAGCGAGCCGTCCTTCTGGAAGTTGCGCAAGGTCGAGATCTTCTCCAGGCCCGGCCAGTCCTCGTGCTTGAGCATCACGCAGGACGGCGAATCCATCACGATCTTGCGGATCACCGCCGGCGTGAACACGACGGTCAGCGTCAATGGATAGTCCTGCAGCACCCAGGGAATATCGTCGCCGATCGCTTCCTGCGCCTGCTTGAAATAGCCGATGATCTGGTCGTCGGTACGCAGATGCGGCGACGGCGCGATCATGACGCCGGCGGCGCCCGCATCCATCGACTTCTTCGCCAGCGAGCGCATCGTGGCAAAGCCCGGCGCCGAGACGCCGACAATGACCTGCAGCTTCTTGGCGCGCTTGACGAAGCGCAGCGCGACCTGCTCGGCCTCGGCGGCATCGAGCTTCGGCGCCTCGCCCAGGATGCCCAGCACGGTGACGCCGTCGCAGCCGACATCGGTGTAGAAATCGGTCAGCCGGTCGATCGACGCCTCATCGATGCGACCGTCATCGTGGAACGGGGTCGGCGCGATCGCAAAGGTTCCTTGGGCCTGGGCGGTGAGCTTGGTCATTTGGCATCTATCCTCTGGTCCGTCGTTCCGGGACGGTGCGCCAGCACCAGACCCGGAACCTCGAGATTCCACAATGCGCAATTGCGCATTGGGGTTCACGCTTCGCGTGCCCCGGAATGACGGTATACATCAGAACCGCCGCGCGCCCATCTTGATCTGCTCCTCGGAGAAGAAGATATCCTTGGCGTGGGCGACGATGTCCTCGGCCTTCCAGCCGGTAAATGGCGGCTTCCAGCCTTCCATTTCCATCATCCGCATCTCGCGGACGCCGCGCGGGCCCGAGACGCCGAGAACCTTGCCGGTCTGGTCGCCCGACAGGTCGCTGACCATGTAGAGCACGGCTGGCGCGATGCCGTCCGGGCCGAGCGCCGCACCCGGGTTCTCCTTGTAGCGGGGCAGGTCCGCGGTCATGCGGGTCAGCGCGCCCGGCGCCAGGGTCCAGATCCGGATGTTGTACTTGCGGCCCTCGATCGCCAGCACGTTGGAGAGGCCCCAGATGCCGCCCTTGGCTGCGCCGTAATTGGTCTGGCCGAAATTGCCGATCAGGCCCGAGGTCGAGGACGTGTTGACGATGACGCCGCCGCCATTGTCGCGCATCCATTTGAACACCGGCTGGGTGCAGCAGAAGGTGCCCTTCAAATGCACCTTCATCACCCTGTCCCAGTTGGCTTCCTTGGCCTTGTGGAAGGTCTCGTCGAGCAGGATGCCGGCGTTGTTGACCAGGATGTCGGCGCGGCCGAAATGCTTGATGGCGTCGTCGAACACCGACTGGCCGCCGGCCAAGGTCGAGATGTCGGCGCCGTTGGCGACCGCACGGCCGCCTTCGGCCTTGATCGCGTCGACCACCTTGTCAGCCATCGACTTGTCCGAACCCGAGCCGTCGCGCGGGCCGCCGAGATCGTTGACCACCACGGCCGCGCCCTCGCGCGCGAACAGCTTCGCATAGGCTTCACCAAGTCCGCCGCCGGCGCCCGTGATCAGCGCTACCTTACCGTCGAGTAATCCCATGGTTGTTTCTCCCTTTATTGTTGCTCTTTCTTACCTCGCCCCGCTTGCGGGGAGAGGTCGGATCGCATCGCGAGATGCGATCCGGGTGAGGGGGTACAGGTCTGTCCGCAGACCACCGTTGCGGTGAGAGAGCCCCTCACCCCAACCCTCTAAGAGCGAGCTTCGCTCGTCTCGACCCCGCTAGAGCGGGGCGAGGGTCGACGGCCGTCGCATGTTGCTACGCCAGCACCGTCTTGCCGCTCTTGATCACGGTGACGCCTCGCGACTTCACCTTGGCCTCGAACGACACCACATTGCCGTCCTTCCACAGCTCCATGGTCACGGTCTCACCGGGGAACACCGGCGAGGAGAACCGCGCCACGTGCTGCTTGAAGGCCGACGGATCGTAGTCGGCATAGGTCTGCAGCACGCCGCGGCAGGTGATGCCGTAGGTGCACATGCCGTGCAGGATCGGCCGCGGGAAGCCGGCCTTCTTGGCGAACTCCGGATCGGAGTGCAGCGGGTTGCGGTCGCCGCAGAGCCGATAGACCAGCGCCTGGTCGGGCCTCGTCGTGATATCGACGATCTTGTCCGGCGCGCGTTCCGGCACCTTGTGCGGCTCGGGCTGGCCGTCGGACGGGCCGCCGAAGCCGCCATCGCCGCGGGCGAAGCGCGAGGCGACCAGCGTGGCGAGCTTCTCGCCCTTCTCGTCTTTCAGCACGGTCTGGTGGCGGATCACCGCGCCCTTGTCCTTGCCCTTGTCGAACACGTCGAGCACGGTCGAGTCGGCCGTGATGTGCGCCGCGGTCGCGAACGGCTTGTGGAAGGTGATGTCGCGCTCGCCGTCGACCACCATGACGCGGTTGAGGTTCATCTCGCCGGGACCGGCGCCCCAGGCCGCGACCGAGGCGAAGGTCGGCACCACCTTGAGCGGACGCGGCGTCAGCACGCCCTCATTGACGAAGGCGAGCTCGTTCTCGTCCATCGGATCGGCTCCCAAGCCGATGCCATAGGCATACAGCATCACGTCGCGGTCGGCGTAGCTGTATTTCTGGCCGAGATTCTTCAGGGCCATCAGCTGTTCGTACACGATCGGCATTGTTGTTTCTCCCCGAACCTTTTCTAGGGCGCGGTGCCCATTGCTGCGCCCTCTCCCCTTGTGGGAGAGGGCTACACCGGCGCTTGTCACAAACTCGCTTCGGTGAGGGGTTCGCGCCGCAGAGAGATTCGTTTCGCGGAGAGAGACCCCTCACCCGCCTTCGCTTTCAGCGAAGGCACCCTCTCCCACAAGGGGAGAGGGTAGAAATCAGGCCGGCGTGAAAAACGGCAGCGGGGCGCCGTCGGTCGGCTTCCACACCAGCTTCACCTTCTGGCCGATCTTCACCTTCTCAAGATCGCAATCGACGATGTTGGTCTGCAGCGACGGACCCTCCTTCAGCGTCACATAGGCGATCGCATAGGGACCGGTCGGCGATTTGCGCATCAGGCTGTAGGTGTAGACCGTGGCCTCGCCGCTCGACTCTTCCCACACTGTCTTGTCGGAGAAGCAGAACGGGCAGATCGCGCGTGGGAAGTAATGTGCCTCGCCGCAGGTGTTGCAGCGCTTGATCATGAACTTGCCCGCCTTCGCCGCTTCCCAGAACGGCGCGGTCTCCGGGTTGGTCACCGGGGCATTGTACTTCTTCGCTTCAGACATCACGCACGCTCCAGAATGCAGGTTGAGGCGGCGTGGCGAACGCCGAGCAGACCGCCGGTGCCGTGGGCGATCGCGAGGTCGCAGTTCTTGACCTGCACCTTCGGATGCGCCTCGCCGCGCAACTGGCGCACAGCCTCGAGGATTTTCGTCATACCGCCGCGATTGACGGGATGGTTGCTGCACAGGCCGCCGCCGTCAGTGTTGAACGGCAGCTTGCCGACGCCCGAGATCAGATTGCCGTCGGCGACGAACTTGCCGCCCTCGCCCTTCTTGCAGAAGCCGAGATCCTCGAGCTGCATCAGCACGGTGATGGTGAAGCTGTCATAGATCGAGGCGTATTTGATGTCCTTCGGCGTCACGCCCGCCTCTTCGAAGGCGCGCGGACCGGACCACACGCCGGCGGAGTAAGTCAGGTCGAGATCCTTGCCGCCACGCGGGCCCTTCATCGCCTCGCCATGGCCGATCAGGCGCACCAGCGGCTTCTTCAGGCTCTTGGCGATCTCGGGCGTCGTGACGATCATCGCGCCGCCGCCGTCGGTGACGACGCAGCAATCCATCCGGTGCAGCGGATCGGAGATCATCGGCGAGTTCAGCACGTCCTCGACGGTGACGACCTCTTTCAGCATCGCATGCGGATTGTATTGCGCGTGATGCGAGGCCGCGACCTTGATCCAGGCGAGCTGCTCGGAGGTGGTGCCGTAGTCGTGCATATGGCGCATGGCACACATGCCATAGGCATTGTGCGTGGTAGCCCCGTAGGCCAATTCGAAATCGGCCTCGGCGCCGGAGGCGCGCGGCGGCATCGGGCCGGTGCGCGGCTTGCCCGCCAGCGTGACCAGCGCGACCGAGCATTTGCCCGCGGCGATCGCCTCGGCGGCGTGGCCGAGATGGATCAGATAGGAACAGCCGCCGGTCTCGGTGGAGTCGACGTGACGCAGCTTCCTGGTGTTGAGGCCGAGATAATCGACCATCGGCCACAGCCCGCCCGGCGCGTCGCCGGCGCAGAAATAGCCGTCGATATCATCCTTGGTGAGCCCGGCGTCCTCGATCGCGCCCTTGGCGACCTCAGCGTGAAGCTGTGCTGTTGATTTATCGGGTGCGTGCCGGGTGGGATGTTCGTAGATCCCGGCAATGTAGGCCTTGCCCTTGATGGTCAAATCGCTCTCCGCTGGCGTTTCTTCGCTCGAGCGTTTTTCTGAACCGGACGCGCGACCTTGGCAAGCGCGGAAATATTCCGTCAGGCGAGACTGCAGCATGTGCACAGTGCGCACAGATGTCGTCCCGGCGAAGGCCGGGACCCATAACCACAGGATTGTGTTGCGAGGCCAAGCTGCGGCAACGGCCTCGCGCAACAACGAACAACGGTGGTTATGGGTCCCGGGTCGCGCTTCGCTTGCCCGGGACGACACCGAATGTGTGGCTACACTACTCCGCCGCCATCTGCCGCGGCGCGGGCGGCGGGTTGGCGAGGTCGGCGGCGAGTTGCGCGTAGCGAACCTTCGCTTCCTTGATCGCTTTGTCCTTCACCGGGCCGTAGCCGCGGATGCGATCGGGCAGCGCCAGCAATTCGACCGCGATGTCGTGATTGAGCGGCGACAGCAGGTTCAGCACCGTCGCGACATCCTTCTCGTAGCCCGCGATCAGATCGCGCTCCAGCTTGCGGTCGGCGTTGTAGCCGAAGATGTCGAGCGGCGTGCCGCGCAGGAAGCGGAAGCGCGCCATCACCTTGAAGGCCGACATCATCCACGACCCGAAGGCGCGCTTCTTCGGCCGGCCCTGCGCGTCGAGTCCGCCGCCGAGGATCGGCGGCGCGAGATTGAAGTTGAACTTGAACTCGCCCTCGAACTGATCGCGCAGCTGCTTCTCGAAGCGGCCGTCGGTGAACAGCCGCGCCACCTCGTACTCGTCCTTGTAGGCGAGCAGCTTTGCGTAGTTGATCGCGACCGCGCGCGGCAGCGCCTCGCCGTAGCCGCCCTTGGTGGCGGTGTCGCGAACCTGGTCGACCAGCTTACGGTAGCGTCTTGCCAAACGCGCGCTCTGATAGTCCGTCAGAAGCGCCATGCGGTGGGTGATGATCTCGTCGAGCGACATCGCATCCAGCGTCTTGACCGGGGCTGCGTCGTCATCCTGCCCCTTCATCATCACGGCGAGGCGCGCCGGATCGGCCGCCGCCAGGCGACCGAGCTGGAACGCCTGCGTGTTCATCTTGATCGAGACGCCGTTAACCTCGATCGCCTGCAGAATCGCCTCCGCAGACAGCGGCAGCAACCCGCGCTGATAGGCAAAGCCCATCATCATGATGTTGGTGGCGATGGAGTCGCCGAGCAGCGCCTCGGCCGGCTTGGTGAAGTCGAAGAAGGCGGAGTCCTTGCGCAGCTCGGTCTCCAGCACGCTGTTGACCTTGCGGCTCTGGAAGTTGAAGTCGCGGTTCAGGATGAAGTCCGCGGTCGGGATCACGTGGCTGTTGATGATGCCGACGGTGCGGCTCGCATCGCACAGCGTGATGGTGTCCTTCGACGCCGCCACGACCTCGTCGGCCGCAAGCACCAGATCGGCCGTTCCGGTCACGATGCGCGAGCAGGTCACGTCGGCGGTGTGCTCGGAGAGCCGGACGTGGCTCAGCACCGCGCCGCCCTTCTGGGCAAGACCGGACATGTCGAGGATCATCGAGGCCTTGCCCTCGATATGGGCGGCCATACCGAGCAGCGCGCCGATCGTCAGCACGCCGGTGCCGCCGACGCCGCCGACCGCGATGTTGTAGGGCCGGTCGAGCGCGGGCTTGGAGGCTGGCTCCGGCAGATTATCGATGCTGCCGAGCTCGGGCGGCGCGCGACGCCTGAGCTTGCCGCCATCGACCGTGACGAAGGACGGGCAAAAGCCCTTCACGCAGGAATAATCCTTGTTGCAGGTCGACTGGTTGATGGTGCGCTTGCGCCCGAGCTCCGTCTCCAGCGGCTCGACCGAGATGCAGTTCGACTGCACCGAGCAGTCGCCGCATCCTTCGCAGACGGCAGGATTGATCAGCACGCGACGCTGCGGATCCTCCATCAGGCCGCGCTTGCGGCGACGGCGTTTTTCGGCGGCGCAGGTCTGCACGAACACGATCGCCGACGTGCCCTTGGTGTCGCGGCACATCTTCTGGACGTTCTCGAGCTCGTCGCGATGGAACAGCTTGACGCCGGGCGCGATCGTATCGGCCGGATAGGCGTCCGGATTCTCCGAGACCAGATAGATCTCGCGGATGCCTTCGGCATGGAGCTGGAAGGTGATCTGCTGCGGCGAGAGATCGCCGTCGTGGCGCTGGCCGCCGGTCATGGCGACCGCGTCGTTGTACAGGATCTTGTAGGTGATGTTGGCCTTGGAAGCGATCGACTGGCGGATCGCGAGAATGCCGGAGTGGAAATAGGTGCCGTCGCCGAGATTGGCGAAGACGTGGTTCTCGTTGGTGAACGGCGCGATGCCGACCCACGGCACGCCCTCGCCGCCCATATGGGTGAAGGTCTCGGTCGAGCGGTTCATCCACAGCGCCATGAAGTGGCAGCCGATGCCGGCCAGCGCGCGGCTGCCTTCCGGCACCTTGGTCGAGGTATTATGCGGACAGCCCGAGCAGAAATACGGCGTGCGGCTGACCGGTGCCGTCGCCTGCATCTGGGTCGACTGACGGCCGTTGAACCAGTCCGCCTTGGCGCGCAGCATCTCGGCGATTTCGGGATTGAGATTAAGTCGAAGCAGCCGTTCGGTGAGCGAGCTCGCAAGCGAGGCCACGCTGAGCTCGGCGGCGAAGGTCAGGAAGCGCTTGTCGTGATCGTCCATCTTGCCGACGATGCGCGGACGCACGTCGTCGCGCCAGTTGAACAGCTCCTGCTTGACCTGGTTCTCGACGATCTCGCGGCGCTCCTCGACGATGAAGATCTCCTCGAGGCCGACGGCGAAGTTGCGCACGCCCTCCGGCTCCAGCGGCCAGGGCATGCCGATCTTGTAGAGGCGGATGCCGATCTTGGCGGCGATCTCGGGCGTGACGCCGAGCTCGCGCAGCGCCTGGCGGATGTCCTCGTAGCTCTTGCCCGAGGCCATGATGCCGTAGCGCGCGTTCGGCGAATCCATCGTGATGCGGTTGACCTTGTTGGCGCGGGCGAAGGCGATCGCGGCAAAGCCCTTGTAGTCCTGCAGCCGCCGGTCCTGCTCGAAGCGGTCGTCCGGCCAGCGGATGTTGAGGCCGCCGGGCGGGCGCTCGAAATCGGTCGGGATGATGAAAGGCGTCATCTCGTCGGTGAGGTCGATCTCGGCGGTCGTCTCGACCGTCTCGGTGATCACCTTCATGCCGACCCAGCAGCCCGAGTAGCGCGACATCGCGATACCCAGGAGGCCCATCTCGATCATTTCATGGATGCTGGAGGGGTAGAGGTAGGGCATCAGCGCGGAGATGAAAGCGTGGTCGGACTGATGCGGGACGGTGGAGGATTTCGCGCCATGGTCGTCGCCGGCAAGGCAGAGCACACCGCCATGCTTGGCGGAGCCCGCCGCATTGCCGTGGCGGAACACGTCGCCGCAGCGGTCGACGCCGGGGCCCTTGCCGTACCAGATGCCGACTGCGCCATCATATTTGGCGCCCGGCGACAGGGCGAGTTGCTGCGAGCCCCAGATCGCGGTGGCCGCGAGGTCCTCGTTCACGCCGGGCTGGAATTTGATGTTGTACTGCTCGAGATGCTTGCGAGCGGCGAACAGCTGCTGGTCGTAGCCGCCGAGGGGGGAACCGCGATAGCCGGAGATGAAGCCTGCCGTGTTGAGACCCGCGGCGCGGTCGCGCCTGATCTGCGCCATGGGCAGGCGGACCAGCGCCTGGATCCCGGTCATGAAGACGTGGCCGGTGCCCTGGGTGTATTTCTGGTCGAGGCTGATAGGCCCTTGGTTGATTCCCATTTAGCCCTCTTTTCGCTGGTCGCGACGACTGCTTTTTAGCTAGTCATCCGAGCTTGTTAGAACCAGTCTATGTCGGATTTTCCGCCCCGCGCAGCACAATTCTGGGCGACCAGGCCCATCGCTCAAAAATCGCAATTTCGTGCCGGGAATATTGCAGGGCCGTTTCGGTTTCTGTCGCAGGACAGGCCCGCGGCGAAATGGCGTAACGCGTCTTGTGGACCGGAAGGTGATTGGATGCGGCGACGATTTCGAGCGACGGGTGCGATTCTGGTCGCAGCACTGTTGTGCGGTGCCCGCGAATGTGCCGCCGCGCCGACCGACGACGTCATCGCCCGAGGCAAGGCGCTCACGATCGCCGGCGACTGCGCCAGCTGCCACACGGCTGATCCGGCAAAGCCCTTCGCCGGGGGCAAACGGATCGACACGCCGTTCGGTGCGGTGTTCTCGCCGAACCTCACCCCCGACCGCGATACCGGCATCGGCGGCTGGAGCGACGACGATTTCCCGCGCGCGCTGCGGATGGGCGTCTCGCCGAGCGGCGCGCATTATTATCCCGCCTTCCCCTACCCGTATTTCACGAAGCTGATCCGCGACGACATCCTGGCGATCCGCGCCTATCTCGCGACGCTGGCGCCGGTCAGCAACAAGGCGCCGCCGCCGGAGCTGCGCTGGCCGTTGAACTACCGCGTGCTGATGCGGGCCTGGAACGCGCTGTTCTTCACGGCGGGCATCATCCAGCCGGACCAGAACAAGGGTTCGGAATGGAATCGCGGCCGCTACCTGGTCGAGGCCCTCGCCCATTGCGGCGCCTGCCACACGCCCAAGAACGCCTTCGGTGCCGACAGGCGCGACCAGGCGCTCAGTGGCAGCATGGTGCAAGGCATGTTCGCGCCAAGGCTCGATGGCGCCGCGCGCAGCGGGCTGAAATCATGGAGCGTAGCTGACATCGCCGAATATCTGCAGAGCGGCCGCAACGGGCACAGCCATGCCGGCTCCCTGATGTCCGAGGTGGTGCTCAATTCGACCTCGAAGATGAGCGACGCCGATGTGCGCGCCATCGCGGTCTATCTGAAGAGCCTGCCCGCCGGCGCGCCGGAGCCGGAGGTCACCGCGCCCTCGCCGGCGCAGATGAGCAATGGCGAACGCATCTATCGCGGCGCCTGCATCGCCTGTCATGAGCTCGACGGCACCGGCGCGCCGCGGATCTATCCGCCGCTGCCCGGCAACGCCAATCTGCAATCGGCCAATCCGGCAAGCACGCTGCGCATCATCCTCGACGGCGCGCAGACCGTGACGACGCCGCGCGCGCCGAACGGCGGCTCGATGCCGGCCTATCCGAAGCTGACCGACCAGGAGGTCGCGGACGTTGCGACCTACATCCGCAATGCCTGGGGCAACGCGGCACCGGCCGTCACCGTGGACGAGGTCGCGAAGGCGCGGACGGCGAAATAGCCGTTCAGCGCTCCTCGTCGCTGAACACGAATTTCGGCATCTCCCATCGGTAGCGGATCGCAAGCATGCGAAACGTCAGCCCGAGCGCGAAGGTCAGCGCGGTCCAGAGCTGGGCGTTCACCTGCAGCCCGGAGCCGGTCACATAGAACAGTCCGGTCACCACGGAGACGCTGGCGTAGAGCTCGCTGCGAAACAACAGCGGCACCTCGTTGCAGAGGATGTCGCGCAGCACGCCGCCGGCGCAGCCGGAGATCATGCCGGCGACGATCACGATCGGCAGCGGGACGTCGACTTGCGAGGCCACGTCGCAGCCGGCCATGGTGAACACCACAAGTCCGATCGCATCGAGCACCAGGAATGCGAGGTTGAGCCGGTGCACCAGCCGCGCCAGCAGGATCGTGGCGAAGGCGCCGGCGGCTGCGACCGCAAGGTAGATCGGGTGCGCGACCCAGAGCAGCGGATAATGCCCGAGCAGCACATCGCGGATGGTGCCGCCGCCGAGCGCGGTGATCGCGCCGAGCATGCAGACGCCGGCCCAATCCATGCTGCGCCTGCCGGCCGCCAGCGCCGCCGTCATCGACTGCGCCGCAACCGCAATGAACGAGAGCACTTGCAGCACCGAATCGGTGGGCGGCATGGTCCACATTGAAAAGGCCTCATGAAACAGGTTGGAACCCAAGGAATCGACGGTTCCTGCATGAACAGGTTGCAACATTGGCGCGGAACATCCCCGCGCGCCAGCCATTGTCCCATGCGTTTAGCTTTGAGGTGCTAACGGAGGAACTTTGCAATGGCCCATCAACCTGACGATCCGTATCGCGCCAACCTGACCGAGGACGAAATGCGCCGTCAGGCGCGCTTCAACAGCCTGGACAACGAGCTGCAGCCGGATCCGGAACTCCAGGAGGGACCGGCCAGCACCACCAAGATCGCGATGTTCGCAGTCGCGGTGGCCGTGGTGCTCGGTGCGCTGTTCTACGGCTTGAACAATACGTCGGTGCATGAGGCGGGCACCACGCCGTCAGCGCAGACCGCGCAGCAGCAGCCGGCCAATCCGGCCGCGCCGCCTCCGGGCATGCGCGACGTGACGCCGAAGCCGAACAGCCAGCCCGGCACGACCACGGGCGCGGCACCGGCGCAGCCCGCGTCTCCGTCGGCCAACAAGCCGACCGGGCAGGAGATCGACCGTTCGGCGACCCCGTCCGACTCGACCGGCGACAAGAACAAGTAATCCGCGTCCGTCCCCGGAGTGGTGAAGCAGCGGGCCCAAGCGGCCCGCTGCTTTTTTGTGAGGTCTACCTGAACATCTTGTTGAGCTCGCCGCCGGGATAGCCGTTGGCGAATTCGGTGAAGGTGCCCTTCTCGGCCATCTCCTTGGCCGCCTTCATCACGCCGGCCCAGGCCATCCGCGCCAGTGCCCCGCCGACGCTGATCCGCCGCACGCCGAGATCGGCAGCCGCCTGCAGCGTCAGCTCGGACGCCCCGCCGATCAGAAGATTGACCGGCTTTGGCGCGACCGCCTTCACGACCGCGGAAATCTCCTCCTTGGTCGCGATGCCCGGCGAATAAAGGACGTCCGCTCCTGCTTCCGAATAGGCCTGCAGCCGTTCGATTACCAGATTGAGGTCCTTCTTCCCCCACAGGAATGCCTCACAGCGGCCGGTGAGCAACACGCCGCTGTTGTCGGCATCGATAGCCTTGCGCGCCGCCTTGATGCGCTCGACCGCAAGCTTGTGCTCGAATAGCGGGTTGGCGGCGTCTCCGGTGGAATCCTCGACCGAGAGCCCGGCGACGCCGGTCTTGACGCCGCGCGCGACATTGACCGCGACCTTGTCGGGCTCGACCGCGAAGCCGCCCTCGAAATCCGCATTGACGGGAATGTCGACCGCCGCACACAGCGCGGTCAGGTGGTCGCAGACGTCATCGACGGTGACGCGGTTGTCGGCCTTGGCGATGGTCCAGGCAAAGCCCGCGCTGGTCGACGCCAGTGCCTTGAAGCCGAGATGTTGCAAGGCGCGGGCGCTGCCGACATCGAACGGATTCGGAATGATGAAGCACCCGCTCTCATGCAGCTTCTTGAAGGCGGCGCGTTTGTCAGCAGTTGGCAGTGGCATTGGTCGCTCCCTGGAGTCATTGGCCGCGCAGAGATAGGCACCCACGCATCCGCCCGCTAGTGCGGCTCATGCACCGCGCGGCTGTCCTTCGGCGCCTGATCGCGTTCGTTCAGGCCGTAATCACGGATCACGCTCGCCACCCGCAGCCGGTAGTTCTCGAAGATCCGCGCGCGGCCCTTGGCCTGGGTACGGCGATGTTCGATCGTGTTGCGCCAGGCTTCCACCGCAGCCTCGTCGCGAAAGAATGACAGCGACACGAACTTGCCCTTCTCGGTGATGCTCTCGAACCGCTCGACCGAGATGAAGCCGTCGATCTCCTGCAGGATCGGCTTCAGCTCGGCGGCGAGGTCGAAATAGAGATCCCGGTGCTCGGGCTTCGGCCAGACTTCGAAGATCACGGCGATCATGGGCGCCTCCCGCACATTGCTGTTGTGGCCCCACTATAACTCGACCTTGCGGAGAAATGTCCGTTCCTCGGCGAGGATGAAACGGTTTTCTTCCGCGAAGTTGAAGTTCGCGACGCCCTCCTTGTCCTGGCGCAGCCGCGCGCGATAGGCTTCATAGGCGGCAAGGCTTTCGAACGAGATCAGCGCGAAGGCGACATTGTTGGTTCCCTCATGCGGCATCCAGTAGCCGATGAGATCGCCGCCGCAGCGCGGGATGATCGAGAGCCAGTTCCGCGAATACTCCTCGAACATCGCGCGCTTGAACGGATCGAGCTGGTAGCGGATGAAAACGGTGACGGTCATTGATGGCCTCCGGTCATGTTTCCGCCATTGCGAGCGTCAGCGACGCACTCCTCGCAATGACGGCACGGTGGACAATAGCGGCTTGTCCGACCTCGATGCTTCGGCTATCATCGAACTATGAAAGCGGGACCCGACATCTCCCGGATCGCCGCACTGGTCGGCGATCCCGCACGCTGCAACATGCTGACCGCGCTGATGACCGGCCGCGCGTTGACCGCGAGTGAGCTGGCGCAGGAGGCCGGCATCACGCCGCAGACGGCGAGCTCACATCTTGCCAAGCTCGAGGCCGGCGGGCTGATCGAGCCCGAGAAGCAGGGCCGCCACCGCTACTACCGCCTCTCTGACCCCGACGTCGCCGACGTGCTGGAAGGCCTGCAGGGCATCGCCGCCCGCGCCGGCCATATGCGGGTGCGCACCGGGCCGAAGGATCCGGCGCTGCGCCGCGCCCGCATCTGCTACGACCATCTTGCCGGCGATCTCGGCGTGCAGATGCTCGACAGCATGAAGCGGCAGAAGCTGGTCCGCCAGAGCAAGCAGGCGATCGAGCTCACCGGCGAAGGCAAGCGCTTCATGGCCGAGGAGCTGCAGATCGACGCCGATGCGCTGACGCATCCGCGCCGTCCGGTGTGCAAGGCCTGCCTCGACTGGAGCGAGCGACGGCATCATCTCGCCGGCACGCTCGGTGCCGCCATGATGGACCGCTTCACCGAACTGAAATGGGCCGCGCGCGATGCCGCGCCGGGCAGCCGCGTGGTCAATTTTTCGCGCAACGGCGAGAAGCGATTCGCCGCGCTGTTCGGCCCGGACCAATAGCGGCGCGCCTTCCGGCAAGCGTCGATGAACCGCCGGTCTCGCTTGCCTCGCCTTCCGATACATTTTCGCACGCTCGCCACTCGCGCGCGGCTGCCCGCGTCCGTGAAATATTTCGAAGTGATGCTGAGCCGACTTGCGGCGCGCTGACGCAGCTGTGAGCTGCAACATTCATGTCGCATTCAGGCCGCAACATTATGGTCGGCGACATCGGGCACGGCTTCTGCAATGATCCGGCCGGGCGAATCGGTAGACGAAAGTTTGTTGCGGTGCCGCAGCGCGGCCCAATAAAAAGGAGAAGACATGAAGCATCTTTTTGCTGCAGCAGTTTTGCTGACGACCGCATTCGCCGGCATCAGCGCCGCTGATGCGGCCGGTGGCTGCGGCCCCGGCTGGCACCGTGGCCCCTATGGCGGCTGCGTCAGGAATCGCGGCGTCGTCGTCGCGCCGGGCGCCGTTGTCGTGCGTCCGCCGGTCGTGGTCGAGCGCCCCGTCGTGGTGGCGCCGCGTGTCCGCGCCTGCCCCTACGGCTTTGCCTGGCGCTACGGCCGTTGCCGCCCGATCTGATCGCGGCACATTCCGAACTAACAAAACCCCGCCTGGCGCGGGGTTTTTCTTTTCGTCATGGAGTCGATATCACCAGCGGCGCCAGTGATGACGGCGCCAATGGTGGCGGCGCCAGCCCCAATGCCTGCGGTGCCAGTGCCGATGACGCCAACCCCAGTGGCGATGATGATGCCAGCGTACTTGCTCGGGCTTCATGCGGCCGACCTCCTCGCCCGTGGTGACGGCGGGATGCGCTTCGCGCGCCGCCGGCGCGCGTGCATCCTGGTTGAGGGGAAGCGGCGCGAGCGGCGCCGCCTGCGCCGTCGCTGCGAAGGTGACGGCCCCGGCGGCGGCACCGAAGGCCACCTTCAGAAAATCCCGGCGTTCCATGAGCGTTTCCTTTTGTTGCTGAGCTGGACCAACTGCGGCAGCGAGTTTTTGCCTCGCGACCTGAACACTCGCTGAACCGCGCATTCACGTTTCATGGAACTCGGTCCGTCGTCATGGGGTCACGCAACCATCATGCCGCCGCCGCCTCCTCCGCCAGCACCAGGAGATCGCGCGTGCGCGTCACCTCCGGCCAGTCACGATTGAAGTCGGCGACCAGCCGCTTCATGTCCTCGCTGCTCACCGCGCGCTCGAGGGCCTTCTCGTCGGCGAACTGATAGGTCGCCTGGTGCAGCGACGGATCGCTCAGGCTCCAGCATCGCCAGGCGCGCTCGGCGCCGAACGATTACATCGCGTCGGGCAGATGCGCGCGCGAATACCAAGCATCGAAGGCGGGACGCCTGGCGGCGTCCGTGACCGTGGCGCGGACGACGAAATAGGCTGCCGGCATTGTTTCCTCCATGGTTTCATTTCGCACACGCGGCCGGTCCATGCTCCGTGATATGTCGGTCTGCTGAACAATGCCTGATCAGGGGGATCACCCATGCTTGCCCGTCACCGCACCGCCCTGCTCTCGTTCCTGTTCGCTCTCGGCGCCGCGCTGCCGGCTGCCGCCGGGGAGATCGCGCTGCCGCGCGAGGCGCAGATCGGACCGCGCCCGTTCTATCTGGTCGACAAGATGAAGGACGGGCCCCTGAAGCAGCAGCTCAGCCAATGCACCGGGCCGTTCCACAAGACCGACTTTTCGATCGGCCACCGCGGCGCCGCGCTGCAATTCCCCGAGCATAGCCGCGAATCCTATCTCGCCGCCGCGCGGATGGGCGCCGGCGTGATCGAATGCGACGTCACCTTCACGCGGGATCGCCAGCTGGTGTGCCGGCATTCGCAATGCGACCTGCACACCACGACCAACATCCTGACGGTGCCGGATCTTGCCGCGAAATGCACGCAACCCTTCAGCCCGGCCGATCCCGCCACCGGCAGGAAGGCCTCGGCGAAATGCTGCACCAGCGACATCACGCTCGCCGAATTCAAGCGGCTCACCGCGAAGATGGACGGTTTCAATCCGGACGCGAAGACGCCGGAGGACTACCAGAACGGCACGCCGCGCTGGCGCACCGACCTCTACGCCAATTCCGGCACGCTGATGAGCCACGACGAGAGCATCGCCTTGATCAGAAGTCTCGGCGCAAAATTCACGCCCGAGCTTAAGGCGCCGGAGGTGGCGATGCCGTTCGACGGCGACTACACCCAGGAGACATATGCGACCCAGATGCTCGCCGCCTACAAGGCCGCCGGCATTCCGCCGAGCGACGTGTTCCCGCAGAGCTTCAGCCTCAAGGACATCCTCTATTGGGTGAAGACCGAACCCGATTTCGCGAGCCAGGCGCTCTATCTCGAGGACCGCTACGAGAAAGCAGGCCTTGATCCGAACCGGCCGGAGACCTGGAAGCCGTCGATGCAGGAATTGAAGGCCTCCGGCGTCGCGATCCTGGGGCCGCCGATCTTCACGATGCTGGCACTGAACGACAAGGGCGAGATCGTCCCGTCGGCTTACGCCAGGGCGGCGAAGGCCGCCGGCCTCGATCTGATCGGCTGGTCGCTGGAGCGCGACGGGCCGCTCAACCGAGGCGGTGCGTTCTACCACAAGTCGGTGAAGGCGGCGATCGACCGCGACGGCGACACGTTGACCGTGCTCGACGTGCTGGCAAAACAGGTCGGCGTCCGCGCGATGTTTTCCGACTGGCCGGCGACGACCACATTCTATGCGAACTGCATGGGGATGAAGTGAGATCTTGCAAAGCGCGTCACGGCTGCCCCGCCCTACGCACCGTGCGCGCCCGCCATGACCATTCCGGCCGTTCCGCGCGCGGCAGAACAGGACTAGCATCGCCGCCTTCCCGCCCGACGGGACAACACCACAGGGAGGCCGCCATGAAGCCAGGACAACCGGTCAAGGACGCCAGCCATCTCTACGAAGTCGAGCGCCGCGCCCAGCACGCCGCCCGCCCCGGCTTCCGCATCATGGAGCTGCAACTCTCGCCGACCCAAAAGGTGCCGTGGCACACCCACAGCAACATCTCCGACACCTTCTATGTGCTGGAGGGCCAGATGCGGCTGTTCCTGCAGGAGCCGAAGGAGGAAGTGAACCTGAAGGTCGGCGAAGTCTACGCCGTCCGCCCGACCCGCCCTCACCTCGTCACCAATGCCGGCACGACGTCGCTGACCTTTTTGATCCTGCAAGGCGTCGGCGAATACGACTACGTGCCGCTGGCGTCGAAGTAAGGGGCGCGAACTCCCTCGACTGTCGTCCCGGCGAAAGCCGGGACCCATAACCACAGGGCTAAACTGTTGAGCAAGCTGTGGCCCCGACATCGCGCGACAACATCGAGTTGTGGTTATGGGTCCCGGGTCGCGCTCCGCTTGCCCGGGACGACGTGCGTGAGATTCCGATTCACATCTCAAACAGCATGAGGATATGCGCCCACTTTCTCGCGACATGATTTGTCCGAGTTTGCATCTCGTCCGGATTCGATTTGCGCTCTAGCCAAATCAAAGCATGTCCGCGCCAGCGAACTTCAATGAATGTGCGCCCGATGATAGACCTCGCGATACTGAGCTGTATTGCGCGGATCAAGTCTCGGGCGCCGCGCGATTCCTATCGCAGCGTCTGACCAGGAAGTAACCTGACCGGTGCTTGGCGTTGCAGCAGAGTATTCAAATTGGGATTACTGAACGTACGCGTCGCCGATGAACTTATTCGAGATGCGGCCCCGACCTTGTGCGTCGTGTCACCAACAATGATTACTTTCTGGGGACCCACATGAGGAGATAGCCCCACTACGAGCTGGTTGGTTTTGGTACCTTGAACAGAGGCGCCGACATCCAAATTGATCGGAGCGAACACCCAGCCAAATCGTGCTCCTGCGTTCGCCTGCAATTCTAGAATTTTTGTGTAGGTAAGACCGCCATTGCTGTCTCTGGGAATCGCCGTAAACACCGTTTCAATCCAAGCGGCCAAACCAAGCCCAGTACCCGATGGATCGATATCCTTGGGCTGGCACCAGGCAGGTGGAGGCGTGGACAAGACCGCTGCTAGGTCCGTCGAGAACGCAAGGTGTGCCGTGATTGTATCCTGAGCATGCCCGCCAACGCTCGGCGTCAGCGAATAGTCGACTGGAATAGCCCAGGAGACCTTGCCGTCAGCATCGACCCGACTGACTAGCGTCAAGTCGAGCGTCGAGCCAATGTCCCACACGTCCGGAATTTTCGGGCTCGCCTCCGCTGGAAGGAAACGGCGAACTGCTCGCAATTCGCATTCGACTATCTCGACAAAGTGCCTAACTTCGACGACACGCTCCCGATTGATGGTCGGATACGCGCACGCCGACGCGAAGATGCAGGCTGACAAAATCAGCAAACCACGATGAAAATTCATTGATCAATATCCACCCCAGGTTGAGCAGATCAAAGCGCGCAGCCTAAGTAAAGATATTGCATGAACGGGAAGCCGGTTATTCAGCGAGCCGTTGCACAACTGCAACAATTGGCCCGTTGTGTCGAACAGCATCGACGGGCGACCTAGAAGCAGGGCATTGACGTCACCCCCAAAGGCTCGCAGCACATGTAAGCGGGCGCGCGATCCCGTCGACAATGCGGCGAGATCGATACTCCGTCACATCAGCTTCAGCGGAGCGTCGTGAACCAGCCGAAGGTCGATATTGCCGATCAGGCGCGCGCGGCGCGCCTCGGCGGTGCTGATCGCGGCCTCGGTCTGCCGCAACGTGCTGACATTCGATCCGAGCGACACGATGCCGCCGAGCACCAGTGCGATCGATCCGAGTGCCGCGGTCTGGCCGGCGCCCAACAGCCCAAGCAGCGCGACGGCCAGCAGCGCGAACCCGCCTGCGATCGCGACCTTCGAGCCGAGAATGATCCGCCGGGATCGCTCGGCGCTCTCGGCAAGCTCCTCGATCTGCGCCTCGATCTCGGAAATCTCGTCGGTCGGCTCGTCTTCGGTCATCAAGTTCGAACCTGTAAGGCGGGTCAGGCAGAAGCCGTAACCCGCCGCGGATCATGCCGAACGAAGGCGGTGGGTTGCGCTTGCGCTAACCCACCCTACGCTCTCCTCACAACGGCAAATTGTCGTGCTTCTTCGCGGGGATTTCCACCTTCTTGTCCTTCAGCATCGCCAGCGCCCGCGCGATCCGCCGCCGCGTCGAATGCGGCATGATGACGTCGTCGATGTAGCCGCGCTCGGCGGCGATGAAGGGGGACAGGAAGCGGTCTTCGTATTCCTTCGTTCGCGCGGCGATCTTGTCGGGGTCGCCGATGTCACTGCGGAAGATGATTTCCACCGCGCCCTTGGCGCCCATCACGGCGATCTGCGCGGTCGGCCAGGCGTAGTTCATGTCGGCGCCGATCTCCTTGGACGCCATGACGTCGAAGGCGCCGCCATAGGCCTTGCGGGTGATGATGGTGACGAGCGGCACCGTGCACTGCGAATAGGCGAACAGCAGTTTCGCGCCGTGCTTGATCAGGCCGCCATATTCCTGCGCGGTGCCCGGCAGGAAGCCCGGCACGTCGACGAAGGTGACGATCGGGATGTTGAAGGCATCGCAGAACCGCACGAAGCGCGCGGCCTTGCGCGAGGCGTCGCTGTCGAGCACGCCGGCCAGCACCATCGGCTGGTTGGCGACGAAGCCGACTGTGCGGCCGGCAATGCGGCCGAAGCCGGTGACGATGTTCCTGGCGAAGGTCTCCGAAATCTCGAAGAAGTCGCTCTCGTCGACGACCTTCAGGATCAGCTCCTTCATGTCGTAGGGCTTGTTCGGATTGTCGGGGATCAGCGTGTCGAGCGACATATCGACCCGCCCAATGTCGTCGAAGCTCGGCCATTCCGGCACGCCGTCGGTGTTGTTCGAGGGCAGGAAGTCGATCAGCCGGCGCATCTGCAGCAGCGCGTCGACGTCGTTCTCGAACGCACCATCGGCGATCGAGGAGCGCGTGGCGTGCACCGAGGCGCCGCCGAGTTCTTCCGCCGTCACCACCTCGTTGGTAACGGTCTTCACCACGTCGGGGCCGGTGACGAACATGTAACTGGTGTTCTTCACCATGAAGATGAAGTCGGTCATCGCGGGCGAATAGACGTCGCCGCCGGCGCACGGACCCATGATGACGGAGATCTGCGGGATCACGCCCGAGGCCTGCACATTGCGGCGGAACACGTAGGAATAGCCCGCAAGCGCCGCGACGCCCTCCTGGATGCGCGCGCCGCCGGCGTCATAGAGGCCGATGATCGGCGCCCTCGCCTTCATCGCCATGTCCTGCAGTTTCGTGATTTTCAGCGCGTGGGTCTCGGAGAGCGAGCCGCCGAACACCGTAAAGTCCTTGGCAAAGACAAACGTCTTGCGGCCGTTGACCGTACCCCAGCCGGTGACGACGCCGTCGCCGGGGATCCTGGTCTTCTCCATGCCGAACTCGATCGAGCGGTGCTCGACGAACATGTCGAATTCCTCGAACGAGCCCTTGTCCAGCAGGAGCTCGATCCGCTCGCGGGCGGTCAGCTTGCCGCGGGCGTGCTGCGCCTCGATGCGCTTTTCGCCGCCGCCCAGCTTGGCGCCGGCGCGCCGCTCTTCGAGGGTATCGAGGATATCTTTCATTTGTTTCCGCCCGTGTTAGCTACAGTCCGCGTCCCGGCGCGAGCCGAGGTCCGCTTCGTTCGGAAATGGCTTTAGCACGGCCGTTTCGGAACCGGAAAGCCGCTTGTGAGCGGGTTCGGGCGCAAAAACGGTAGGATTTTCCGACATCTGGGGAGACAGCGATGACAGATACGACCACGGCCGAGACCGGTGCCGCGACCGGCGGGGTGCGCACCCTGCTCCGGCTGGAGGGCCTGGTGCTGTTCCTCGGCATGACCGTGCTCTACTACAAGTGGGAGGGTTCCTGGCTGGTCTACGTCCTGCTGTTCCTGGTGCCGGACATCAGCTTCGCCGCTTACTTGATCAGCCCGCGGGCCGGCGCCATCGCCTACAACGCCGCCCACACCTATCTGGCGCCGGTGGCGCTGATGACGCTGGGTTTTGCCGGCGAAGGACCGCTGGTGCTCTCGATCGCGATGATCTGGCTCGCCCATATCGGGATCGACCGCGCGCTCGGCTACGGGCTGAAATATTCTGTTGGTTTTGGCTTCACCCATCTCGGGCGGATCGGGAAGGCGCAGGAGCCCGCCTAGCGCCGGCTCCCTGACGTCACGCACGGCCGATCAAATTGACAGCGTGCGCGTCGATTGCTGTAGTCGCGGCCAATCAAGACAACATCGGGGGGAATCGATGCTGACCGACTGGCGCCTCGCCGCGACCGCGATCCTGTTCTGCTGCGCTGTGCTGTTCACCTGCATCGAGACCAGCGCGCAGCAGATTCCGAAGGAGATCGCGGCACGCACCGAGATCTACGGCATCCCCTCGCTGACGATCTCCGACCAGCAATTTTTGAACGGCGACGGCAAGGCGGTCACCGTCGGCGGCGAATTCCGCATCGCGCAAGGCAGCGGCCGGCTTTCGGTCGTGGTCTTGATGCACGGCTCGAGCGGCGTCGGCGCCGGGATGGACGGCTGGGTGCGCCACTTCAACGGCATGGGCATCTCGACCTTCGTGATCGACGGCTTCTCCGGCCGCGGCCTCACCGCAACCGGGCCGAACCAGGCGCTGCTCGGCCGGCTCAATTTGATCGTCGACATCTACCATTCGCTGGAGATCCTCGCCAAGCATCCGCGGGTCGACCCCGAGCGCATCGTGCTGATGGGATTTTCGCGCGGCGGCCAGGCCTCGCTCTATGCCAGCCTCGATCGTTTCAACAAGCTCTGGAACAAGTCCGGCGTGCAGTTCGCGGCCTACATCCCGTTCTATCCGGATTGCTCGACCGGCTATCTGACCGATACCGAGGTCGCGGCGCGGCCGATCCGGATCTTCCACGGCACGCCCGACGATTACAATCCGGTCGCGAGCTGCAAGGCCTATGTCGCGCGGCTGCAAGAGGCCAAGCGCGACGTGGTGCTGACCGAGTATCCCGATTCCGCGCATGGCTTCGATGCCGGCCTGATCGGCAACAACACGGTGGTGGAGGCGACGGGATCGCAAACCGTGCGCCACTGCACCATCAGGGAAGGCGAAGGCGGCGTGCTGATGAATGCATCGACCCAAGCGCCGTTCAGCTACAAGGACGCCTGCGTCGAGCTCGGTCCGCATGTCGGCGGCAACCCGACCACCGCGCTCGAGGCCCGCAGGGCAGTCAGCGATTTCCTGCAGGCGCTGTTCAAGCTGAGCTGACGAGGCCCGAACTCTATGTCCTCATCCTGAGGAGCCGAGAAGCGGCGTCTCGAAGGATGCAGGCCTGCCTGTGGCCTCATGGTTTGAGACGCGCGTTCCGCGCTCCTCACCATGAGGAGAGACGGACGTCAGGCGAAGCGGCGCGCGAACACCACGCAGACCACGACCAGCAGGGTCGCTGCGATCATCGACCAGGCCACCTGCTCGTGCAGCAACAGGCCGGCCAGCGCGAGGCCGAAGAACGGCTGCAACAGCTGCAACTGGCCGACGCTGGCGATGCCGCCGATCGCAAGCCCGCGATACCAGAACACGAAGCCGACCAGCATGCTGAAGATCGAGACATAAGCGAGCCCGAGCCAGGCCGGCGCGCCGATGCCCTGCCAGCTCGGCGGCAGCGTCATGATCGTCATCACGAGCACCACCGGCACTGAGAGCACCAGCGCCCAGGAGATCACCTGCCAGCCGCCGAGCCGCCGCGACAGCGCCGCCCCCTCGGCATAGCCGAGGCCGCAGACGATGATGGCGGCGACCATCAGGAGGTCGCCGGTCAGCGACGCCGATCCGTCGCTCGACAGGGCGAACGCGCCGACCGTCGCGCTGCCGACGCAGGAGAACAGCCAGAACAGCGGCTGCGGCCGCTCGCCGCCGCGCAGCACGCCGAACACGGCGGTCGACAGCGGCAGCAGCCCGATGAACACGATCGAGTGCGCCGAGGTGATGTGCTGGAGCGCGAGTGCCGTCAGCAGCGGAAAGCCGATCACGACGCCGAGCGCGACGATGGTCAGCGACACCAGATCCTTGCGCTGCGGCCAGGGCTGCCGCAGCACCGCCAGCAGCGCGGCGCCGAGCAACGCCGCGATCGCCGCCCGCGCCGACGTCAAGAACAGCGGCGAGAACCCGGCCACGGCCACGCGGGTCGCCGGCAGCGAGCCGCTGAAGATAATCACGCCGAGCAGGCCGCTGCCCCAGCCGTCGATCGAAGCCTTGTCCATCGTACCTCACCTTGGGGCGCATGCGAGATGAGGTCGAGCCACAAACATACTGCGCCCCCTCTCCCG
>NZ_JBXEJO010000083.1:0-44849 GCF_056837965.1 Bradyrhizobium ferriligni | reverse complement strand
AGATGGGTATAAGAGACAGGTCTTTCCACGAGTCGTATCGCTGAGATAGCCCCCACCCGGATCGCATCTTCGATGCGATCCGGCCTCCCCCGCAAGCGGGAGAGGCCAACCGAATTCGCGGATAGACCCGCGCGCTTCATATGCGATTCCTCTCCCCGCAAGGGAAGGAACAGACCGAGTTCTCGTCATGCCTCTCCGCCTGATCTTCATGGGCACGCCCGATTTCGCGGTGCCGACGCTGCTGGAGCTCGTAGCCCATGGGCATGAGGTCGTGGCGGCCTACACCCGCGCGCCGAAGCCGGGCGGGCGGCGTGGCCTGCAGCTGCAGCCGACGCCGGTCGAGCAGGAGGCGCGCCGCCTCGGCATTCCCGTGCTAACGCCGAAGACGCTCAAGACGCCGGAAGCGCTCGAAGAGTTTCGCGCGCATGACGCAGACGCCGCCGTCGTCGTCGCCTATGGCATGATCCTGCCGCAGGCTATTCTCGACGCGCCGAAGCTCGGCTGCTTCAACCTGCATGCTTCGCTGCTGCCGCGCTGGCGCGGCGCCGCGCCGATCAACCGCGCCATCATGGCGGGCGATGCCGAGAGCGGCGTGATGGTGATGAAGATGGATGTCGGCCTCGACACCGGCGACGTCGCGATGGCCGAGCGGTTGCCGATCACCGACAGCATGACGGCATCCGATCTGCACGACGCGCTGGCGCCGCTCGGTGCCGACCTGATGGTGCGCGCGATGGGCGCGTTACAGCGCGGCGGCTTGCAGCTTAAGAAGCAGAGCGAGGACGGCGTCACCTACGCCGCCAAGATCGAGAAGGCCGAGGCGCGGATCGACTGGAAGCAGCCGGCGCATGCAGTGTTGCGGCACATTCACGGGCTCTCGCCGTTCCCCGGCGCCTGGTGCGAGCTTGCGGGCGAAAGCGAGCCGGTGCGGCTGAAAATCCTGCGCTGCGAACTGGCCAAGGGTTCGGGCGCACCTGGCGATGTGCTCGACGACAATTTTGCGATCGCCTGCGGCGTCGGCGCGATCCGGATCCTCGAACTGCAGCGCGCCGGCAAGGCGCCGATGAAGGCGGCGGACTTCTTGCGCGGCACGCCGTTGAAGCCGCCTGCGCGGCTTAGCTGATGCCCCGCTACAAGCTCACCATCGAATATGACGGCACGCCGTTCTCCGGCTGGCAGATCCAGGACACTGCGCCGACCGTGCAGGGCGCGCTGGAGGCGGCGGTCAAGGCGATCTGCGGCGAGGACGTGCGCGTCCATGGCGCCGGCCGTACCGACGCCGGCGTGCACGCGCGCGGCCAGGTCGCGCATTGCGACATCGCCAAGCATTTTCCGCCCGGCCGCTTTCGCGACGGGCTGAACGCGCATCTGCGGCCCAATCCGATCGGCGTGCTCGCGGCTGACATCGTGCCCGATGATTTCGAGGCGCGGTTCTCCGCGACCAGGCGGCACTATCTCTATCGCATCACCAACACGCGCGCGAACCTCGCGCTCGACGTCGGCCGGGTCTGGCGTGTGCCGCGCGCGCTCGATGCTGACGCGATGCACGCCGCCGCGCAGCGCCTGCTCGGCAAGCACGATTTCACCACCTTCCGCGACACCGAGTGCCAGGCCAAGTCGCCGGAGAAGACGCTCGATCAGCTCGACGTCACGCGCGAGGGCGACGCCGTCAACATCGTGACGTCGGCGCGCTCGTTCCTGCACAGCCAGGTGCGTTCGATGGTGGGCTCGCTGGTCTGGGTCGGCGAGGGCCGCTGGAGCGCCGACGACCTCGCGGGTGTGCTCGCCGCCCGCAACCGCGCCGCCTGCGGCCCCGTGGCGCCGCCGGACGGGCTCTATCTGATGCGGGTGGATTACTAGGCGGTGTGAATGATCTCGTAGGATGGGTAGAGCCAACGGGTCCGCGCAACGCGCGGCCCGATGATAAACTCCGCGAAACCCAGCACTTCGAATCCGCGGCGCCAATGATGGGTTTCGCTGCGCTCTACCCATCCTACGGATGTGAGCCTACCCGAAATACCACGCTGTATCTGGTGCGGGTGGATGGCTCGTAGCCCCAATCCCTACTGTGCATGGGGTTGTTTTCGCTGTTTTTGTCCAGCCGGCCGGCTGGCCTACCCGAAATACCGCTCCAACACACCCCGATAGATCCGCGTCAGCTTCTCCAGATCGGCCACCGGCGTGCGCTCATCGACCTGGTGCATGGTCTGGCCGACCAGGCCGAATTCGATCACCGGGCAATAGCTCGAGATGAAGCGCGCGTCCGAGGTGCCGCCGGAAGTCGACAGCTCCGGCCTGCGGCCGGTGACCTCCTCGATCGCGGCGACCGCGAGGTCGGTGAACGGGCCGGGCTGGGTGACGAACACGTTCGAGTTCGACGGTTGCCAATCGATATGGGCGCGGATCCGGTTGCCGCAGGCTTTCACCAGCCGTTCGTCGACCAGCTGGCGCAGGCTCTCCTGGGTGTGGTTGTCGTTGTAGCGGATGTTGAATTTTGCCCGCGCCTGGCCGGGGATCACGTTGCTCGCGGTGTTGCCGACATCGACCGTGGTGAATTCGAGGTTGCTGACCTGGAACTGCGCGCTGCCGAGATCGAGCGGCTCGTCGCTCAGCGCCACGATCAGCCGCGAGATGTCAGGCACCGGATTGGAGGCGCGGTGCGGATAGGCGACGTGGCCCTGCACGCCGTCGACGACCAGCGTGCCGGATTGCGAGCCGCGCCGGCCGATCTTGATCATGTCGCCCAGCACTTCGACATTCGAGGGCTCGCCGAGCACGCAATGATCGAATTTCTCGCCACGCTCGGCGCACCATTTCAACAGCTTGACGGTGCCGTTGATCGAGACGTCTTCCTCGTCGCCGGTGATCAGGAAGGAGATCGAGCCGTTGCCACTCTCTTGCGGCTTGCCGCCATGGTCCTGCAGATATTGCAGCACAGCGGCGACGCTGCAGGCGATGCCGCCCTTCATGTCGACGGCGCCGCGGCCGTAGAGATAGCCGTCCTTCACCTCGCCGGAGAACGCGCCGAGCGTCCACGCGGCTTCATCGCCGGGCGGCACCACGTCGGTGTGGCCGGCGAAGGTGATATGCGGCGCCGAAGAACCGGTGCGCGCATAGAGGTTGTCGATATCGGCGGTGCCGGGCTCGGAGAAGGTCACGCGGTGGACCTCGAAGCCTGCGGTTTTCAGCAGCCTTTCGAGCACGCCAAGCGCGCCGGCGTCGGCCGGGGTGACGGAGGGGCAGCGAACGAGATCGCGGGTAATCGAGACGGCATCACTCATGCGCCTCGCTTAACACGTCACACGGCGGGTGGACCAGCTTTGTGCGGCACGGTATCGAGCTCGCTCTGCTGATCCCAGCCGTGCACGGAGCGCGACCCGCTGTCGCTGCCTTGCCGCACATGGGATTTTCCAAGCGGATTGGGGCCGTAGCGATTGGGGTAGCGCGTGCCAGGCAGGAAGGCGAGCTCGATGAAGCCCCAGACATAGAGCACGAAGACGATCGTTCCCGCGGCCACCACCCAATAGGATTCATCGGGGAGCCGATCCGAGAACTGGCTCATGAGACCCGGGATCGCGAAAAACGGGACCATCCACCAGCTGCTCTTGTCGCGGTCGTGCAGGCGCTTGATCGAGACCGCGACATAGACCCAAACGAACAAGAACGTTCCGCAGGCCTTGACCAGCAATGCCGGCAATCCGGCCCAGCTCAGCGACTTGTAGCTGTCGGGGTCGAAGGCCCGGAAGATGTCGTCGACGTTGAAGCTGAACCCGTTCTTGCCGCCGAGGCCGGCCGAGACCGCCAGCAAAGCCAGGAACATCATCCAGCAGACGATGATCAGCCCTGCGAGCCAGAATTTGGCCCGGTTGACGCGGCCCTTGAAGCCGAACAGGTAATTGGCCCAGTCCATGAAAATGAACTCCGGGCTGCGGCAATTCTTCGCGGCCCGGAGATATGTCGGCGTCGGATCGAAATTGGTTCGATCAGTCCAGACCCGTCATCCTGAGGTGCGAGCCTTGCGGCGCAATTGCGCCGCTGGGCGAGCCTCGAAGGATGCACGGCCCCGCTGGTGGCCGTCGACCCTTCGAGACGCCTGCTTCGCAGGCTCCTCAGGGTGACGGTGACGGACTGATCTCGCGGCGCAAGAGCGATCAGTCCCGCAGCAGCTCGTTGATGCTGGTCTTGGCGCGGGTGCGCTCGTCGACGCGCTTGACGATCACGGCGCAGGCGGTGGCAGGTCCCGGCTGGCCGTTCTTCAGCGGCTTGGCCGGCAGCGTGCCGGGCACCACGACGGTATATTCCGGGACCTCGCCGACGAAGATCTCGCCGGTCTCGCGGTCGACGATCTTGGTCGAGGCGCCGAGGAATACGCCCATCGACAGCACCGCGCCCTTGCGCACGATCACGCCCTCGGCGACCTCCGAGCGCGCGCCGATGAAGCAATCGTCCTCGACGATCACGGGCTCGGCCTGCAGCGGCTCGAGCACGCCGCCGATGCCGACGCCGCCGGAGATGTGCACGCGCTTGCCGATCTGGGCGCAGGAGCCGACCGTCGACCAGGTGTCGATCATGGTGGCTTCATCGACATAGGCGCCGAGATTGACGAAGGAGGGCATCAGCACGACGTTGCGGGCGATGAAGGCCGAGCGGCGCACGATCGCGCCCGGCACGGCGCGGAAGCCGGCGTCGCGGAAACGGTTCTCGCCCCAGCCCTCGAACTTCGACGGCACCTTGTCCCACCACGATGCCTTGCCCGGGCCGCCCGCGATCTGGCCCATGTCGTTGAGGCGGAACGACAGCAGCACGGCCTTCTTCAGCCACTGGTTGACCTTCCACTTGCCGCTCGCCTCGCGCTCGGCGACGCGCGCCTCGCCCTTGTCGAGCAGCTCCAGCGCGTGGTCGACCGCCTCGCGGACCTCACCCTTGGTCGAGGTCGAAATGCCTTCGCGGGCGTCGAACGCGGTGTTGACGGTGGTTTCGAGGGCGGACAGCGACATCAGGACAATCCTTGGGCGTATCGGGGATATGGCGGGAATTTGCAGGGCTTTTTCGGAATTTGGGGCAGGAGAGTCAAGGCAAACTCACTGTCGTCCCGGCGAAGGCCGGGACCCATTACCACGTATGCCAGTGATGCGGCACGATGGGGCCACAGCGCGTCGCCACACAGGGATTGGTGGTTATGGGTCCGGCTTTCGCCGGGACGACACCTGTCGAGAGGCTACGGCTTCAGCCGCTGCAGGAATCCGGTGAGATCATCCGTGACATGGTCGACATAAGCGGCGTCGCGGCCTTCGAGCTCCCAGGTCTCGCGCACCACCTCCTGGCTGCCGTCGGGCACGACCAGCACGGTGGTCATGCCGAGCTCATGCGGCACCACCAAATTGCGCGCGAGGTCCTCGAACATCGCAGCCCTCGCCGGATCGACGTCGTGCAGCCTGAGGAACTTCTGGTAGGTCTGCGGCGCCGGCTTCGGCTCGAGATCGGCGGCGATGATGTCGAACACGCTGTCGAAATGGTTGCTGATGCCGAGCCGGCCCAGCACCGCATCGACATGGTCGACCGAACCGTTGGTCAGGATCAGCTTGCGCCCCGGCAGTTTTGCGATCGCGGCTCCCATCGCCGGATTGGGTTGTAGCGGCGAGTGGTCGATCTTGTGCACATAAGCGAGATAGTCGTCGGCCTGCACGTCGTGCTCGGTCATCATGCCGCGCATCGTGGTGCCGTAGCGCAGATAGTAGTCCTTCTGCAGCCGCCGTGCTTCCTCGGGCGAGATCTTCAGCCAGTTGCTGACGAACTCGCCGATCCGCGCATCGACCTGCTGCCACAGATTGACGTGATGCGGGTACAGCGTGTTGTCGAGGTCGAACACCCAGGTCTCGACATGGCCGAAGCTGCGGGCAGTTTTAGTCATGGCTTTCTCCGCGTGTCGGCGCGATCGCCCAGTCTTCCGCCGTCGTCCTGGCGAAAGCCAGGACCCATACCGCGGAATCTATCAATGTGGCACGATGCTCGTCGTTCTTCGCCAAACGCAATCCTGTGGTTATGGGTCCTGGCTTTCGCCAGGACGACGGTGATGTATGTAGCGCCGTTGTCTTCATCACGGCATCGCAAAGCGCAGCGTCTTGCCGCCGCTGGTCATGTCGACGGTGGTGAAGCCGAGCGCGGTGAGGCCGCGGCTGGCGCAGTCGCCCTGCTCGTTGACCTCGAACTTGCTGTCGCGGGTGCAGAGCTGCACCGCGCCGCCCCAGTTCAGCGGCTTGTCCTTGATGCGGATGGCGCGGTTGTCGTTGTCGACCGCTTCGGCAAACGAATAGATCTGCTTCGGCGTGCCCGACACGTCGGGATGCAGGCACTTGCCGGGGTCGATGCGATACCAGCCGCGGCTGGTCACCACCTTGCCGTCGTCGGTTGCAACCGCGGCCATCACCTTGTGCGGCGTGTCGTTGCACCAGGTCAGCCCCGATGGCGACGGCTTCTGCACGGCATCGATCATGGTGGCGAAGAAATTCGGCGACTGCACGATGTCGCCGGCGAGCCCGCGACTCCTGAGGAACGCCGACAGCGCACTCTGGGTCTTCGGCCCGTCGACGCCGTCGATCGGCGCCGCATCGTAGCCCGCGATCACCAAGAGGCGCTGGATGCCGGCGAGGCGCGCCTGCTCGTCGTCATATTCGCTGTCTTCGGCGAGATAGGCGACCAGATTGCCGTCGTCGGTCTTCGTCGGCGTGATCTGGGTGAATTGCGCGGGCATCTGGCCGGAGCGGCATTGCCGCGCGGCGGCGATCACAAAATTGTCCTGCGCCACGCAGAGCGTGTCGGTGCCGTTCTGCGGGATCGGCGATGCGCCGTAGACGCCGAGCGCCCGCGCATTGAGCAGCACGCGATCGGCTGTGAGCGCCCCCTGCACCACGACCCGGCAGGTTGCCGGATCGATGCGAAACCAGCCGCGTGTCGCGGTCGCGGCCTTGTCGTCGATGCCGATCGCGGCCTCGATCACATAGCTCATGCGGTTGCAGAGCTTGAGATCGGCATGCGCCGGCGCCGACGAGAACAGGAACGACACCAGCGCGGCCGGCAGCGCCATCGCGAGCCGCGCCGCCGGCGACCGGCGAGGGATCCTCGCCGTGTGTCCCGCGTCTGCCATTACTTATGGATCAGCGTGCCGGTGCCCTGGTTGGTGAAGAGCTCGAGCAGCACCGCGTGCTGCGTCTTGCCGTCGATGATCACGACGCCCTGCACGCCCTGTTCGAGCGCGTAGATGCAGGTCTCGACCTTCGGGATCATGCCGCCGGAAATCGTGCCGTCGGCGATCAGCTTGCGGGCTTCCTTGATCGACAGATCCGGAATCAGCTTCTTGGACTTGTCGAGCACGCCCGGCACGTCGGTCAGCAGCAGCAGGCGCTTGGCCTTCAGCGCGCCCGCGATCGCGCCGGCGAAGGTGTCGGCGTTGATGTTCAGGGTCTGGCCGTCCTGCGAGGTCGCAAGCGGCGCCAGCACCGGGATCAGCTCATAGCCGATCAGCTGATTGAGCAGCGTGAGGTCGACCTTTTCGGGATCGCCGACGAAGCCGAGATCGATGGCCTTCTCGATGTTGGAATCCGGATCGACCATGGTGCGCGTCGTCTTCGACGCCTTCACCATGTTGCCGTCCTTGCCGGAGAGGCCCACGGCCTTGCCGCCGGCTTCGTTGATATAGCCGACGATCTGCTTGTTGACCGAGCCCGCCAGCACCATCTCGACGATCTCGATGGTCGCGGCGTCGGTGATGCGCAGGCCCGCGGCGAATTCCGACTGGATGCCGAGGCGCTTCAGCATGGTTGCGATCTGCGGCCCGCCGCCATGCACGACCACCGGATTGATCGCGGTCTGCTCGAGCAGCACGATGTCGCGCGCGAACGCCTTCGCGGTGTCCTCGGCGCCCATGGCATGGCCACCGTATTTGATGACGATGGTTTCCTCGTCATATTCCTGCATGTGCGGCAGCGCCTCGGACAGGATGCGGGCCTGATCGAGCGGGCTGATGTGCTGGTCGGTCATGGGGCTGGTCTCGTCGTCAGCGGAGGGGTGGCGCGGTTCTATCTGATTGCCGGGCAGGGCGCAAAGCGGTCTTGACCCTCTCCCCTTGTGGGAGAGGGTGGCTTCGATGCGACGGCATCGAAGCCGGGTGAGGGGTCTGTCTCCGCGGATAGAGACCCCTCATCCGGCGCGGATTGCATCCGCGCCACCTTCTCCCACAAGGGGAGAAGGAAGTATGGCGGTCATCACCGCTTCGGCCACACCGCCGCGACCGCCAGTACCAGCCAGCTCAGGATCAACAGCGTTCCGCCGGCAGGCGCAGCCATCGGAAACAATCCATGGCCGGCATATTGGCGCAGCACGAGGTCGCCCGCGAACAATGACGCCGCGATGACGAATCCGGGCGCCGCCGCGACTGCGAGCTTCGCATGGATGATCGCGCGATCCGCGACCGCGATGGTCGCGACGACGGCGGGTGCATGGAACAGCAGCATCGAGGATGCCGCCGCCAGCCGCGTGGCGTCAGGCAGATGGGCCGCGGCCGCCGCCAGCATTACGCCGCAGGCGCCCATGATGGCGGCAAGGCCGATCAGGAGGCGGGATGCGCCGCTCATCAGCGCCGTTCCTCGATCAGGCGCACCATGGCGGCACGCAGCTCCGGCATGCCGTCGCCGGTGCGCGACGAGGTCACCAGCATTTCGGGGAAGGCGGCGGGATGCTTTGCGAGCGTTGCTGACGTGTCGGCGATGACGGTCTTGAGTTCGCCGGCCTTCACCTGGTCGGCCTTGGTCAGCACGACCTGATAGCTGACCGCGGACTTGTCCAGCGTCTTCAGCACGTCGAGATCGACGTCCTTGATGCCGTGGCGCGCGTCGATCAGCACGTAGACCCGCGCCAGTGTCGCGCGCCCGAGCAGGAATTTGTGGATCAGCGCCGTCCATGACGCCACCTTGGTCTTCGGCGCCGAGGCGTAGCCGTAGCCGGGCATGTCGACCAGACGGAAGCCCGCCTTCTCCGGTCCCTCGAAGAAGATCAGCTCCTGGGTTCGCCCCGGCGTGTGCGAGGTGCGCGCCAGGTTGCTGCGGCCGGTCAGCGCGTTGATCAGGCTCGACTTGCCGACATTGGAGCGGCCGGCAAAGGCGACCTCGAGGCCGGCCATCGGCGGCAGCGTCTCGATCGAGGGCGAGGCCCAGATGAAGCGCCAGTCGCCGGCGAACAGTTTTCGGCCTTGCTCGATCAGCGCCGCATCGGGTTCGGTGCTCATGCGAAGGATTCCATCTCGTGGCGGCCGGGCAAAGGCCCAAGGCGGGTCCTTGGCGTAGGACGACCCGGCCATCCAGGTCAACGTCTGGAGCCTCGGTTCTGATTGAATCGAAGCTCCAGCTGCTTGTCTTGACGCGTTTTCTTCCCGCGAACCGTCGCCCGCTTCGCTCGGAAACGCGCTGGCCGCCCTCCAATACGTCGATGCCCGGCACAAGGCCGGGCATGACATGGTGACGAAGCGCTGTTGCTGGAAGCTACGTCGCCTTCTTTGTCTCAGTCGTCACGCTTTTTTTTTGAAACGTCGACTTCAGATTGTCGAACAGCTCCACCTTCACGCCGTTGCGCCGCATGATGTAGCTCTGCTGCGCCACCGAGAGCGTGTTGTTCCAGGCCCAGTAGATCACGAGACCCGCCGGGAAGCCTGCCAGCATGAAGGTGAAGATCAGCGGCATCCAGTCGAAGATCATCTTCTGGGTCGGATCCGGCGGCGCCGGATTGAGCTTCATCTGGACCCACATCGTGATGCCCATGATGATCGGCCAGATGCCCATCACCAGATAGGAGCCGAAATGCGGTCCGAGCAGCGCGATCGGATCGAACGGAATGAGGCCGAACAGCGTGAACAGATTGGTCGGATCGGGCGCCGAGAGGTCCTTGATCCAGCCGAAGAACGGCGCGTGCCGCATTTCGATGGTGATGAACAGCACCTTGTAGAGCGAGAAGAACACCGGGATCTGCAAGGCGACGGGAAGACAGCCCGCGATCGGGTTGATCTTCTCCTTCTTGTAGATCTCCATCATCTCCTGCTGCTGCTTCACGCGGTCGTCAGGATAGCGTTCCTTCAGCGCCTGCAGCTGCGGCTGCACCGACTTCATCTTCGCCATCGAGGCGTAGGACTTGTTGGCGAGCGGGAAGAACAACAGCTTCACGATCACGGTCACCAAGAGGATCGCGATGCCGAAATTGCCGACCAGGCGATAGAACCAGTCGAGCGCCAGGAACATCGGCTTGGTGATGAAGTAGAAGTGGCCCCAGTCGATCAGGAGATCGAAATGGTTGAGGCCGAGCTGCTTGTTGTAGCCGCCGAACCCGACCAGCGGGAAGTTGAGGCCGACCGTGGCGGCCTCCTTCGCGCCGGCGAACAGCCGCCCGTTGGCGACGCCGGTGCCGCCGATCGGAATGGTCTGCGCGCCGAGCATGTAGTCGGTCTGGTAGCGCTTGTCGCCGGTGGTGAAGCGGGCGCTTTCGAGCGTTGCGGTGGTCTCCGGCAGCAGTGCCGTGGCCCAGTATTTGTCGGTGATGCCGAGCCAGCCGTCGGTGACCTTCGTGAACACGATGCCGCGCGAATTTCCGCCGGTCGAGGTCTTGGCCTCGTCGATGTTCTTGTAGCTGAATTCCTGCAGGCCGTGTTCGCCGAGATAGCCGATCGGGCCTTCGTGCAGGATCGCGTAGCCGGAGACCGGCGGCTTGCCGCCGCGCGAGATCAACCCGAACGGATACAGCGTCACCGGCGCGCTGCCTTGATTGATGACCTCGTCCTTGATGCTGAAGAGGTAGCGATCGTCGATCGAGATGGTGCGGCGGAAGGTCAGGCCCTGGCCGTTCTCGTATTTCAGAATCACCGGGGTGCTCGGCGACAGGCTGTTCGATCCCTCCTGCTGCCAGACGGTTTCGGCGTTCGGCGTCTTCACCGATGAGCCGTTGGCGGTCAGCCACAGGAACTCGGCATAATAAGGCTCGGCCGTGCCCGACGGCGAAAGCAGTACGACAGCCGGCGATTTGGGATCGACCGTCTCGCGGAACTGAACCAGCGCCAGGTCGTCGATCCGGGCGCCCTTCAGCGCGATGCTGCCGGTGACGCGCGGGGTCTCGATCTTGATGCGCGGGCCGGAGGCAAGCACCGTTTCGCGGCTTGCTACCGGAGCGTCAGCAGCAGGCGCGCCAGGGGCCGGAGAGGGGGTCGCCGCGGTTCCTGGAGCGGCGCCAGGAGTAGCACCCGGAGTCGCCTGCGGCGCCGGCTTCTGCAACTCCGCCTGGCGCTGCGCGTCGCGCTGCTTCTCCATCTGCGGCACATTGTAGAAGTATTGCCAGGCGATCAGGACGAGGCCGGACAGAATGACGGCAAGGATCGTGTTGCGGTTGTCGGACATCTCTTAGGGTCTCGTCATTCCATTCGGATTGGGCGCGCTCTTGTTACCCGCCTTGTTGGTACCCGTCTTGTTGTTACCCGTCTTGGGCGCAGGCCGGTCGAGGCGGCGCAGCGCCGACCGCAGGTCGTCAAGCATGGTCGCAAAGTCGCGGGTCAGCGCGTCACGACGGCCCACTAGCACATAATCATGGTGCGGCCGCATGAATACGGCGTCGACCTGTCTCATCACTTCGCGAAGCCGGCGGCGGATGCGGTTGCGCTCGGTCGCGGTGCCGTTCTTCTTGGTGACGGTATAGCCGACGCGGATCGGGCCTTGATCGTCGCGGCGGCAGCCCTGCAGCACAAAAGCTGTGGTATTCGCCCGTGCGCCATTGGCAACGGCGAGGAAATCCGCCCGCTGCCTCAGCCGATCCATAATGGGTATCTCCGGAGAGGAGACGTCCGGGCTCAGGCGCTCAGGCGCTTGCGGCCACGCGCGCGGCGCGCAGCGAGGACCTTACGGCCGCCGGCCGTGGCGAGGCGGGCGCGGAAGCCGTGACGGCGCTTGCGCACCAGTTTGCTGGGTTGATAAGTCCGCTTCACGGGTAATTCTCCGCCGACCGGGCAATTTGCCGTTGTATTGAGATGGAGTCCGGTGATGCTGGCGGGCCCAAACGAGCCGTTGACGGCCCCAAAGAGCCGCCCCCGGGTCAAGAACCGGGCCATCGCGGACAGTTGGCGCGGCTTATAAGGGAGCGCCCTGTTTTCGTCAATGTCACAGGCCGTCGCAAAAAGGCTTCTTCGAAACGTCGCAATTGGGGCGAATATATCTGATTTCGCGGGGTATTTGACGGTATGGAGACGCTTTGGGGCGTTCGGGGAACCGCCCACATTAGCGATCCGTAATTTGACCGGCTTGGGGGCCGGGCCCCATCTTCCGACCCCTAAGCCAAACAAGGCCTTATCTTGTGGCTCTAACTGACGATCAGGCGACCGCGCAGAAGCAGCGGCCCAAGCCGTCCCCCCGGCTCGGGCTGTCGGGCAAGCTTTTGTTGCTGACGATTCCCCTGGTGATGATCGCCGGGCTCCTGATCTACGTCCCGGCGATCGCCAACTTCCGCATGAACCGGCTCAACGACCGCCTGGCCGCCGCCAATACCGCGGCGCTGGTGCTCGATGCCGCCCCGTCCGGCCTGGTGCCGGATTCGCTGGCGCGGCAGATCCTGACCAGTATCGGCGCCCGTGCCGTTGCCATCAAATTGGGACAGCAGCGCCGGCTGCTCGCCAGCGCCGACCTGCCGGCCGCGATCGACCATGACGTCGACATGCGGACCATGACGGTCTGGTCGGCGATCGTCGATGCCTTCGAGATCATGCTGGAGCATGGCGACCAGACCATCCGCGTGGTCGGACCCGCGCCGGGCCAGGCGCAATTCATCGAGGTCGTGATCGACGAGAAGCCGCTGCGGCAGGCGATGTACCGCTTCTCGCGCAACGTCCTGGTCGTCGCGCTGTTGATTGCCGGCCTGACCGCCGGCCTGGTCTATCTGGCGCTGCATTATCTGTTCGTGCGCCCGATGCGGCGGCTGACCGCGAGCCTGGTCGGCTTCCACGAGAATCCGGAGAGTTCGGCGCGAATCATCGTGCCGAGCCAGCGCGGCGACGAGATCGGCGTTGCCGAGCGCGAGCTGTCGGACATGCAGCGCGACCTCGTCTCGATGCTGCATCAGAAGAGCCGGCTCGCCGCGCTCGGGCTTGCCGTCTCCAAGATCAACCATGATTTGCGCAACCTGCTGGCGTCCTCGCAATTGCTGTCGGATCAGCTCGCCAGCGTGCCCGACCCGCGGGTGCAGCGCTTTGCGCCGAAATTGTTGCGCTCCCTGGAGCGCGCCATCGCCTTCTGCCAGTCGACACTCTCCTATGGCCGCGCGCAGGAGGCGGCGCCTGATCGCCGCGTGATCATGGTGGAGCCCGCGGTTGCCGAGGTGCGGGAGTCGGCCGGGCTTGCGACCGATGTCTCGATCACCTGGATCAGCGCGATCGAGCGCGGCCTGACCATCGACGCCGACCCGGACCAGCTGTTCCGAGTGCTGCTCAACCTGGTGCGCAACGCAACGCAGGCGCTGGAAAGCCGGCCGGCCAGCGACGGCGGCGCGCAGCAGATCCGCATCACCGGCCGCCGCGAGGGGACGGTTGCGATCATCGAGGTCTCCGACACCGGTCCGGGCGTTCCGGCCAAGGCGCGCGAGCACCTGTTCGAGGCGTTTCAGACCTCCGGCCGCCCCGGCGGCAGCGGACTCGGCCTTGCGATTGCCGCCGAGCTGATCCGGGCTCACGGCGGCCACATCCATCTGGTCGAGGGCACCATCGGCGCCACCTTCCGGATTTCGATCCCGGATCGTCCGGTGGAACTGCTGTCGGTCCGCAGCGAGCGGGCGAGGGCGTAGGGGCCCTTCCGGTACTCCGGGGCGGCTAAAGCCGCGCCGAAATTGGCACTTCCAGACCTTGCCAACCGGACCCGGAGCCTGTAGCTAGAGCGCTCTTTCGCGACGTTCCGGGGCTCCCGGAGCCATGCGGGCTCAAGCCCACCCGCGAAAATGCGCCCGTAGCTCAGCTGGATAGAGCATCAGACTACGAATCTGAGGGTCGGACGTTCGAATCGTTCCGGGCGCGCCATTTTCGTTCAAAATCACGAACATTTCCGTTCTCGACCCGGTCGCCTGCGATGGTGGTCTGAGTCGAGGCGCCGGATCGCAAGCCGACGTTAAAGGATGGCCAGGACGTGGGGTGAGACCGGGCCGGGAATCGACTGTCGGTATCGGGCCCTTCAAGAGGATCTATTCGGGCATGCCGGACAGTCGCCAGGCCGCTGCGACCTTCTCGACATCCTCGCTGCGCACAAAGGGCGTCGTTCTCTTGTATTCCGCGATCGTCAAGCCCGGGCTCAATCGACGGACCTGATCGCTGCATCTGGCAGCTTCGTCTATCCGGCCCAGCATCGCGAGAGCCGCCATCATCTGACGATGGAGTTGAACAAAGTCAGGCCAACGCCGGACACCGTCGGACGCCCATACCAAAGCCTCGTCGTATCGTCCTGCCTGGAAGTGTGCACTCGCCAACCCTTGATAGGCGAGGAAAGTTCGTGGATCGAGCGGGCTCAATCGCAATGCAAGGTGCAACTGTTCGATCGCCTCATCATACTCGCCGAGGAAATTCTTGGCTCCGCCGAGCCATAATCGCGCCGTCGCAAGATTAGGGTCCAGATTGACTGCGCGCGAGAGGAGTGCCTCGCCTTCCGCAACCTTCCTCACGACATAGTTCAAGACTTGACCTGCTACAGCGAGCACTCGCGGATCGTCATCGCCCAGCCGCAATGCTTCGCGCGCGATTCGCTCGGCATGCTCTATCTCGACGCATCCGATGCTGACCCAGTCGAAGGCCTTGGCCGTGATGTACCATCCAGCTTGAACTGCGTGCGCAAGTGCAAAGCCCGGATCGAGTTCGGTGGCGCGCACAAAAAGAGGCAAGGCCCGGCGATGCGCCTCTCTTGTAAACAGATAAAAGGACGAGAGGCCGCGAAGGTAGTGGTCATAGGCGGTGAGGTTCGCAGGCGGCTTGCGAATCGCAAGCGCAATCTCCGCCTTTTCGATGCTGGGAAGGATCGCTCCGATTACGCTTGATGCAACCGTGTCTTGCAGCACGAAAATGTCGTTTAGATATCCGTCGAAGCGATCCGCCCAGATATGGGCCTGGTTTGTCACCTCGATCAATTGTCCCGTTATTCTTATTCGGTCGGCCGACCTTCGCACGCTACCCTCGAGGACGTAGCGCACTCCGAGCTCCCGTCCGACACGGCCTATGTCGATGGCCCTTCCCTTGTAAGTAAACGCAGAGTTGCGAGCGACGACAAAAAGGGCGCGACTGCGCGATAGTGCCGTCGTGATCTCCTCAACCATCCCGTCGGCAAAATACTCCTGCTCGGGATCGCCGCTCATGTTCTGAAACGGCAACACCGCGATCGAAGGTTTGTCAGGAAGAGTGAGCGGCTGCGGATGGGCCGCAGCCGAAGCTGACCTTTCGTCGGATGGCGTTTGAGTGCTCAACCGGGGTCGCCAAGCCTGAATTGGTTCGGCGATATTCTTCAGAGACTGCAGTCCCATATCTTCAAAGACAATGTCGACCTTGCTTCTGATCTGTCTGTAAGCGTCGTCGGATACGCAGATCCCGCCTGGTTCGGCGATGCTTTCGAGTCGAGCGGCGATGTTGACGGCATCCCCGAAAATATCGTCTCGATCGATGATGATGTCGCCGGCATGAATGCCGATGCGAAATTCTATCTTTTCATCCAGCGGCACGGCGATCGTCCGCGCCGCCAACGTGTTTTGAATTTCAACGGCACTGCGTATCGCGTCGACGACGCTCGCAAACTCGACGAGCAGGCCATCTCCCGTTGTCTTGACGACACGGCCCCGATGGGCGGCTATTGCCGGATTAACGATGGTCCCTACAAGGGTCTTCAGGCAAGTCAGCGTGCCTTCCTCGTCCCGTCCCATCAGCCGGCTGTACCCAGCGACGTCGGCCGCTAGCACTGCAGCCAATCGCCGCTCGATGCGATCGGAGGCCAAGGCATGCCCTCAAAATATTCTCAAAATAATGCCAGCGATCAAAGCACGGCGGGCTCCGCCTGAGCCAGCGAAAACTTGCGAAATGGGTCGAAAGGCGACACCGGTCGGCTTCCTCAGACCAGAAATGGGCGCCAGCGCCGTCTGGATGCAACCTGTCCCGGGGCCCCCACTCGGACCCGCCCCCCGTAAAAACCCTGCTTGCCCCCGCCGGAACGTTGAGAAAAAATAAGCTTTTTTAGCTTATAGGCACACAAATGTTTTTATTCTTATTGTCTGTCCTTTTGAACCGGCGAGTCATCCCTCATGCAGAGTGACATCGCAAACGCCGTATTTTATGCGGCCGTATTCCTGGGCATCGTCTACACCAGTCGCATCCTGGAAAAAAGATGGCCGATCGCGGACGTTCCCTACGGCGAGTTTCGTGATGATTGGCTCGCGGTGATCGTGAGCCTCGGGTTGTCGTCCATGCTCGCTCCGATCGCGGCGATCAGCGCGGGGAAAATTGCCAGCTATACCGGTCTCGGCTGGATCAAACTGCCGACCGACGGTTACTGGTGGTACATCTCTCTCGCAATCATCGTGGTCGCATTCGATCTCTACAAGTACGCATATCATCGCCTTCAACATGCGATCCCCTTTCTATGGGCGATGCATTCCTTCCATCACAGCGCGAACGGCGTGACGTTCATTACCGGCGGCCGGCATTTCTGGCTGGAGCGGGTGTTGTCCGACGCCTTTCTTCCGATCATGGCGATCCTGTTCCGCATCCCGCCGGACATGGTGATAGCGGTGGGATTTATCTTCTTCATGCCCGATGCGTGTGCCCATCTCAATGTCCGCATTCCGCTCGGTCGGTACGTGACATGGATCAACAATCCGCAATGGCACCGGATCCATCACTCGGTCCTTCCCGAGCACAGGGACAAAAACTTCGCTGCCTGCTTTCCGCTCCTCGACATTCTGTTCGGCACGGCCTGGATACCGAAGCCGGACGAATATCCTGCAACGGGCCTCGTGCCTGCCGAGCGCGTGGACATCATCAATAGTGTGATCTGGCCAATCCGGCATCTTCGGCATTACTGGCATCGGGAGTCTCGGAATGAATTGGGTTAAGGGTCTTCTGGTGCTCCTCGCCCTGCTGCTGGGTTACGCCGACCTCGTGTCGACGAATGTGATCCTGAGTCTCGGATTGGGTGAGTTGAACCCGTTCATGCATCTGGCGCAGACATGGTTCGGCGTATGGTGGCTGGTGCCCAAGCTTGGCCTGACGTTCGTGATCACGTGGCTGCTTTGGCGGAGCAACAACGTTTACAACATCGCTCTCGTCGTCGCCTTCTGCTCCACGCCTGTCCTGAACAATCTCGTCATCATCGCGGGCACGAACTGAATCGATCCCTTCGCCGGTTGCCGCAACGGGCGAAATCAGGAGGATCAGTGATGTCGGACAGGTTCGTCGTCGCCTGCATGGTCTGGTGTGCCCTGATCCTGGGGACTCCGGGGGCGACCGTGCGCGCGCAGACGCCGTCGAACTGCAAGGAGCCGCAGACCGGCACCAGCCGCGTCCCGATGCTGTCGCCGCCGCTGGCCAATGTGGTGACGGGCACGGGACGGCTGCAATTCTACTCGGCGCCGAACCTGCACTGTCCGATCCGCGGGGTGTTCGTCATTCCAAATGACGCACTGATCGCGTATGCGCAAACCAATGATGGCTGGTCGTCGGTGATGTACCTCAATCCGGGGACGGGCAACGATGTCTCGGGTTGGGTGAGGTCGGCGAGACTGAAGGTGACTGGAACGGTCGGACCAAAGTAGCACGCGACCGGGATCGCAGCAGGCGGCTTCCCGCACCGCACCTGCTTGAGCGATGCCTGCACGAATGCGCTGCGTGCGGCGAGCTGGCCGTGACGCACGTCCGCTGCGACATCAATGAATCGCCGCGTACATGATCTTCTCCTCGGTGGCTTCGAGCGCGGAGAATTCCTCGACCACCTTGCCCTGGCGCGAGACCAGGATGCGGTCGGACAGCGCCATGATCTCGGGCAGATAGGACGAGATCACCACCACCGCCTTGCCCTCGTCGGCGAGCTGGTTGATCAGCTCGTGGATCTCGACGATGGCGCCGACGTCGACGCCGCGGGCCGGCTCATCGAAGATGATCAGCTCGGGCTCCTGCACCAGCGATTTGGCGATCACCACCTTCTGCTGGTTGCCGCCTGACAGCTCGACCACCTTGGCCTCGTCGCCGATGGCGCGAACCTTGAGGCGCTGGGTCCAGGTCTTGCCGACCGAATTGGTCTCGCGCCGCGACAACATCATGCGACCCCCGGGAAACTTGGAAAGCAGGCCGAGATAGATGTTGCGGGCGATCGAGGCGGTCTCGAAGAAGCCCTCGACCTTGCGATCCTCGGTCACATAGGCGATGCCGGCCTTGACCGCCGGCGCCGGAACCCGGTAGCGCACCGGCTTGTCGTGCAGCAGGATCTCGCCGCCGTGGAAGAAGTCGCGTTTCAACACGCCGGATACGATCTTGAAGGTCTCGGTGCGGCCCGCGCCGACCAGGCCGAACACGCCGGTGATCTGCCCGGCGAACACCGACAGCGAATTGTTCTTCACCATCGGCGCCATCTTGAGGTTTTGCACCGTGAGCACGCGCGCCCCTGCCGGCCGGACGCTGGTCTTCCGCGCGCCATAGAGCGTGTTGGAGAGGTCGCGCCCGACCATCGCCTGCACAATCGCAGCGCGATCGAATTTCGCGGCGTCGTCGGTGATGACGTGCTTGCCGTCGCGCAACACGGTGATGCGGTCGGCGAGCAGCAGAGCCTCTTCCAGCGCGTGCGAGATGAAGATGATCGAGACGCCGCGCTTCTTGAGGTCCCGGACCAGGTCGAAGAAATACTTCTTCTCTTCCGGCGTCAGCGACGCGGTCGGCTCGTCGAAGATGATGACCTTGGCCTTGTGCAGAACCGCGCGCGCGATCTCCACCATCTGCTTCTTTGCGGCGCCGAGTCCGCTGACGGTCGCGGTCGGCGTCACGTCGAAATTCAGCGATTGCAGGAATTGCTGGGCGGCGATGTAGATGCCGCGCAGCCGGTTGTAGAATTTCTCCTGCCCGAGAAACAGATTCTGCGCGACCGTCATGGTCGGCACCAGGCTGTTCTCCTGGAACACCATGGCGATGCCGAGATTGCGGGCCTCGAGCGGCGTCCGCGGCGCGACCTCCGCGCCATCGACACTCATGCCGCCGGACGTCAACGTCACGACGCCGGCCATCACCTTGGTCAGCGTCGACTTGCCGGCGCCGTTCTCGCCGACCAGCGCGTGGATCTCGCCGCGGCGCAGATCGAAGTCGACGCCCTCGATGGCGGGCACGCCGGCGTAAAGCTTGGTGGCCTTGCGCAGGGAAAGCACGGTGTCGCTCATGAGCCGACCTCCTCTGCGAGCCCGCCGAGGGGCAGTTTCAGCACGCGACCCGGTCCCTTGGCGATCAGCACAAGGTCGCCGCCCAGCTCGAGCGCCGCGACGATGCCGTGATTGACGCCGTCGACCCGGCTGTGCAGCGAATATAGCGGCTTGCCGTCCTCGCTCAGCCGGATGACGAGGCCATAGGAGCGCGGCGGCGCCCACGGCTTGATCACGCCCATCGTCTTGATGTGGGCGCCCTGCATCGGCTCCTTGAACGAGAACCCCGAGCGCAGCCGCGGCGCCACCCAATAGGTCGGGTCGATCTCGGCCATCATGCGACGCCGGTAGGCCGGCTCGCGCAGCACGAACTCGATCAGCTGGGTGCGCGCGGTGAATGCGGTGAGCCAATAGCCTCCGCCCGCGGCCTTCGACAGCCGCGACGGATAGACGGGCAAATGACCGAGCACGACCTGCGGCGGCCTTCCATTGGAGACGAGGACGAGACGATGCCGCCAGCTCTCGCTGACCAACACGCCGTCGCCGCGTGCGCAGGCGCCGAAGGCGTAGCCGAGCTTCGAGGCCAGCGGCTGCACCGACCTGGTCCTGGGGTCGAGCCGGAACACGCGGCCGCTCCGGTTGAGCTCCATCAGGTCGCGGACCCAATCATCGATGCCGCAGGTCGCCGAGCCGTCGGTTGCGATCAGGGTCCCGTCGCCGGCCTGCGTCAGCGCGTTGATCGCGTTGAAGGCGGCGTCGCTGAACGTCACGCTCGGCTCGCCCGACGAGGGATTAGTATAGAGGCGCACCTCGCGGCCGCCGAGCGCGACCGCGATGCCGCCGCCGGTGAGCGCGCAGAGCGCCGAAATCGGCTGCTCGAAGCGGCGCAGCTCGGCCGCCCCGCCGCCGTCGAGGCGCAGCAGGCGCCGGCCGTCGGCGACATAGAGGTTGCGGCCGTCGGTTGCGAGATCCTCTAGTGCCTCGCATTCCAGCAAGGTGGTCGCCGTCTCCAGTTTTTGATTCGGCTTGAGCGCGCCGTCGAACGACGGCACGGTGATGGTGGCCTCGCCGCGGCCGAGAAAGCGGTTGGCGAATTCCCTGACGGCCGCGATCACGACAGCTTCCCCCAGCGTTTGTCATACTGCACGAAGTTCGGGTCCGCGTTCTCCAGCTTGTAGCGGCCGATCCGGTTGTTCATGATGCCGCCGAGATAGAGATAACCGCGATGCTCGCGCATCGAGGTGATCATTGGATGGTTCTCGCCGCGCAGGTCCCAGAACGATTCAAGGATCTTGCCCTGTTCGTTGAACTTGACCACGCAGCCGGTGTTGATGTTCGGGAACAGCCATTCGTCGACCGGGACGCGCTTGGCCATGCGGCGGCGGAAGCCCGGCATCTTCCAGGCAAGGTCGAGCGAGGGGCTGCGCATGCCGACCAGCGCCAGCCAGTAATTGCCGTCGGAGGCGAGGTTGATGTTATCAGGATAGCCCGGCAGATTGTCCATCACCACCTCGACCTGGCCCTTCTTCGGCCCCGCGAACCACAGCCGCTTGATCGAGCAGCCGAAGGTCTCGGCGAACAGGATCGACACCCCGTCGCTGGCGACGCAGATGCCGTTGGGAAATTTGAGGCCCCGCAGCGCCGTATGCGTCGCGCCGGTCTTGGTGTCGTAGCAGATGATGCGGCCGTTGCCGCGCGCCTCGAGGCCGTCGATCGGCCATTCGTCCATCTCGTAGCGCACGGTGGCTTCCGAGAAGAAGATCAGGCCATCGTCGGTGATGTCGAGGTCGTCGGCCAGTCGCAGGCGGCTGTCGTCGTTCACCGAATGCATGCTGCGGTTGGTCTCGTCGGTCGCCTTCTCCACGGTGCCGTCGGGCGTGATGCGGTAAAGGCCCATGCCGCCGATGCAGACATAGAGATTGTCCTGCCGGTCGAACGCCATGCCGAGCGGCTGACCTCCGATATGGGCGAACACCTCCATGCGCTGATAATCGGGCGCATGGAAGCGGATGATGTCGCCATGGCGCGAGCCGGCGTAGAGATTGTTGTTGCGATCGAGGATCACGTCCTCCGGCGCCTCGATGCGGCCGAGGCCGATCAGTTCGACGTCGCGCAGCTTGTCGTTCTGCTCGAACGGGCCGCCCTGGCCGATCTCGGTGGCCGGCGGCGGCGGCAGCGCGTGATAGGTCGGCGCGACATAGACCTTGCTGATGATGCGGGTGCGGTTCTTCTGCCAGCGGATGTCGACCATCGCGGCGACCAGCAGGATGCCCGCCAGCGCCATGCGGTTGATGCCGCCGCGTGCGTTGAGCGTGGTCAGGCCGTTGGTGATCAGGAGCACGATCAGCACGCCGACCAGCGATTTGGCGACCGAGCCCTTGCCGCCGCCGAGCGTGATGCCGCCCAGCACGGTCGCGGTCAGCACGATCACCTCGAGGCCGACGCCGATGTCGCCGCCGACGGTGCCGAGCCGGGCCGCGAAGAACAGCGCGGCGATGCTGGTCAGCACGCCGCTTGCGACATAGCAGAGCGCGATAGTGCGGCGGACCGGAATGCCGGAATTGTAGGCCGAACGGCGCGAGCCGCCGATCGCGGTGATGTGCCAGCCCGGGCGCAGCCGCGTCATGAAGATATGGCCGAAGATCGCGATCGCGATGTAGACCAAGGCGACGCTCGGAATGCCGAACACGTCGCCGCCGCCGATGAAATTCCAGGACGGGATGTCGGGGAAGGCCGCGGCGATCGAATTGGAGTAGCGCTGGATCAACAGATCGAACGCCGAGCGGTAGATGATCAGGGTGATCAGCGTGGTGATGAAGGCGCGGAGCCGCAAATAGCCGATCAGGACGCCGTTGACGGCGCCGAGCAGTGCACCGCAGATGAGGGTGGCGACCACCACTGCGGGAACCGGCCAGTTCAGCACGTCGAGCAGATAAAGCGCGCAGAAATCCGTCAGCGCGAAGATCGAGCCGACCGACAGATCGATGCCGCCGACGATGACGACCAGCGCCATGCCGAGGCCGATGAAGCCGATCTCGCCGGCCTGCCGCGCGGTGTCGGCGAGGCTCGACGGCGACAGGAAGTGATCGATGGAACGGCTGAGCGCGAAGCCGACGATCAAAAGCAGGATCACCGGTATTGCGGTCTCGGTCCAACGCTTGGACAGGATCTCGCCGAGAAGATGATCCGGCCAGTAGCGGTAACGCAGGCTCGTCAGGGTGTCGCGCATCGGCATTCCAGCAAGGCGTTCGATTTGGGAAGATCGACGTCCCGGGGTGAAATCGCCCGGGACGTCGAGCGGGAATGGCCGGACTATTTCTTCAGGTCGCTGAGATTCCAGCACGCGGTCTGGCTGTCCGCATTCTCCTTGGTGATCGGTATCAGCGTCGTGTATTCCGAACCCTTGATCGAGCCGGCCTTGGCGCCCGACGACAGCAGCCATTTGATCGTGCCGGCCATCTGCGCGGCCTGGGTCGGCACGTCGTAGCTCATGTTGAGATCGAACGCGCCCGACTTCACGAGCTCGCAGGCGCCCTTGCGCTCGCCGCCGCCGGAGGTCGCGACGAACACCTTGCCGGTCAGGCCGGCTTCCTTCACCGCAGCGGCGGTGCCGATGTCCATGCCGTCCCAGAAGCCGACGATGCCGCAAAGATCGGGATTCTGCTTCAGCACGGTCTGGGTGATCGCCTTGGCCTTCGCGGCGTCCCAGTCGGCCGCCTGGCTCGAGACCACCTTGATCTCCGGATGCTTGGCGAGCACGTTCTCGACGCCCTTGAGCGTGTAGGCGCTGGCGGCCGCCGAGAGCGCGCCCTGCACGATGGCGATCTTGTTCGACTTGCCCTGGCAGGCCTTCACCACGGCCTCGGTGTCCCGCTCGCCGATCTCGATCCAGTTGGCGCCGACGAAGGCCGAAGAGCGATAGGCCGACCCCATGTTGATCTGGATGACGTAGATGCCTTCGTTCTCGGCGCGCTGCAGCAACTTGGCGTAGGTCTGCACGTCCGGATTGTGGATCACCATCACAGCCGGCTTCTCCGAGATCAGCGAGGTCACCGCCTGCGCGCCGGCATTGGTGTTCCAGTTGGGATCGCGGATCTCGAACTTCACGCCGAAGGGCTCGAGCTCCTTCTTCATGCCGGCGTACCAGCCTTCGGTGAGATCGAAGTTCATGGCGACCGGAACGTAGGCCACCGTCTTGCCGGCGAGGGCTTCCCTGAACGGCTTCTGGAACGGCTCGTCCAGGCCCTGCTGGGCCAGAGCCGGGGCGGCGATGGCGGCAAGCCCGAGCGTTGCGGCGATCACCTTTGCAGTCCTGACAGCGTATTTCATTGCTTCCTCCTTGGTCGTGATTGAATGTTCTTGTGGCTTGGTTCAGATGTCGCCCTGCTGTGCCGTTTCTTCGTTGCGCGGATTCAGGAACGAATCCGTGATGACGGCGAGCAGCAGGACGACACCCTTGACGAGGTTTTGTCCGGCGTAGGAAATGTCCATGATGGTCATGCCGTTCAGCATGGTGCCGATCAGCAGCGTGCCGATGATGACGTTGTGCACGCCGCCGCGGCCGCCCGACAGGCCGATGCCGCCGAGCACGACGACGAGGATGACGTCGTAGATCAGGGTCGAATTGAAGATGCGGGTCGGCATCGAGTTGACCGATGCCGCCATCACCAGGCCCGCGAAGCAGCCGATCAGCGCCGCGACGACATATTGCAGCACGATGATCGGGCGCGAGGGGATGCCGGTGACGCGGGCCGCGTAGGGATTATCGCCGATCGCGTAGATATAGGCGCCCCAGCGTGTCTGGCGCAGCAGGAACGCGACCACGACGCAGGCGATCGCGAACATCACGATCGAGGTCGGTATGCCTGAAATGGTGCCTTGTCCGAGTCGCTCGAAGCCCTTCATGCCGTCGCTCCACTGCACGACGTCGAGCTGAAACAGCGCGGCCTGCCCGAGGCCGGCGAGCAGCAGGCCGGTCGCCAGCGTCGCAAACAGCGAAGGGACCTCGGCATAGGCGATCAGCCAGCCATTGACGAGGCCGAAGGCGATCGTGAGCAGCACGGCCGTCATCAGCGCGGTCGGCAGCGAGTGGCCGTTCTGCACCATCTGCAGCACGAGCCCCGGCGGCACCGCGAGCGCTGCGATCAGCGAGATGTCGATGCCGCGCCCGATCACGACGATCGCCATCGCAAGCCCGAGGATGCCGAGCACCGCGACGTTCTGCAGCAGCGTGAGCATGTTCTCCGGCGTCAGGAAGCCGCGCAGGAAAATCGAGAACGCCAGGAACAGCACGGCAAAGACGGCGAAGACGATCTCCTGTTGATTGAACCGCAATCGCTTCATTGCCTCGTCCTTCCTGCGGCTATGGGTGCGCCGTCTGCCTGGATCTTGTGCGGGCGCCGGTCACGACGCGGCCGGGCCGCGTCCTGGCTGCGACCGCGGCATCGACGAACGCGCCGACGACGTTGATGTAGGTTTCGATCGAGGTGCCGCGTCTGCGGTACTTCGCGCGTTTGACGTACCAGTCCTGCAGTAGCGGCTTGATCAGCGATGCCGTCAGCGTGACCTGGTCGATCGCAAAGACGCCGCTGGCGACACCCTGCTTGAGGACGCCGGCGATGATCTTCTCGGTCATCACCTCCATCTCGATGGCGCGCTGGCGCTCCGCGGGTGGAAACGACTTCGCTTCCATGAAGCAGAACACGAACCAGGGCTGCATCGCCTCGCTCATCCGGACATGGGTCGCGATGATCCAGTGCAGATGCTTGCGCGCATCCTGCTTCACGTCGGCGGGCGGCGAGTTGAGGACCTCCGCCACCGTCTCGGCGACCTCGCCGAGGATCATCGACAGCAGCGTCGGCTTGCTGTCGAAATACGTATAAAGGCCGCCCATGCTGAGGCCCGAGGCCTCCGCGAGCTGGCGCAGCGTGGTGGCGTGAAAGCCGTGCTTGTTGGAAAGCGTGAGTGTGGCGCCGATGATGCGCGTGAGATTCGGAACGGCGAGATGGGTTTTCTGGACCCGGATGGAATCGCGGTGACGTTCGAGGATGCGTGCGCAAAGCACGTCCATCGCGAACGCATTCGCCGTCCCCGGTCGCTGACGCGCGAGACCCACGTTGCCTCCCTGGCTATGCTCCCGGACCATTTCATTTTGTTGCTGGTCCGGGCTGGGCTTTACGCCCTTGCGTAATTCCTAGCCCACGAAATGGCGCCCGGAAAAGGGGGATGATGAAATTTTCTGAGAGAGCGCTCGCTCGTTTTTTGGGTTCGCGGCCGTGTTGCCAGCTTGGGCTCGGCGTCGTTCCGGCCATCGTCGGGAACTTTTCGCGCTGAAAGCACAGCACAAATTCCCGGCGCTCTCGTCGACCAGCACGCCGGTTAGACGGCCGTCACATTTCCGATCATGGGCGTGTGGGAAACTCGAGAGCGCAACGGCTTGCTGATTCGATGCGAAAATCTGACGTGACGTGCCCCCATTGCCAGGCCGGCTATCGCCGGATCGAATTGACGTCGAAGGGCGGCGTCGCTGGTGAGTTTCGTTGCCTGGTGTGCGACCACATCATCGAGCTGATGGATGGTTCGACCGATGTCGCCTTTCGGCTGACCGTGCAGCCGGGCAAGCCGTCCTACGCTTATTAGCGTTTTCGGTTCGCGTGACAGACGCGCGTCCAAACACAGGAGCGCCGGTCGGTGGCGCCACGATCAACGCTGCTGCGGCAGGTTGACCTCGCTCCTTCGCGCCTCCTGGCTGCGGCGCTCGGCTTCGCTGCCCGATCGGGACAGCATGCCGATCGCGACAATCGCGGCGGCAAAGCCGGCGGCGGCGCCGACGCCGAGCGCCCAGCGCGGGCCGAGGTGATCGGCGACCCAGCCGACGATCGGTGCGCCGATCGGCGTGCCGCCGAGCGCAACGCCGAGCCGCAGCGCCATCACCCGTCCGCGCATCGCCGGCTCGGTCGAGAGCTGCATCAGCGCGTTCGAGGTGTTGGTGACGGTCAGCGCGGCGACGCCGATCACGACCAGCGCCGCGGCGAACAGCCAATAGCCCGGCGCCAATGCGGCGAGCGTGCAGCCCAACCCGAAGATCGCGGCGCCCAGCATCAGCGAGCCGAAGCGCGGCTCCTCGCGGCTCGCGGCCAGCAGCGCGCCCGACATCGTTCCGAGCGCCATCATCGACGACAGCAGGCCGAAGCCGCGCGCATCGGTGTGGAACACGCCGACCGCCATGGTGGAGATGAAGATCGGAAAGTTCAGTCCGAAGGTCCCGATCAGGAACAGCATGATCAGCGTCGCCCTGAGATCGGGCCGGGACCAGACATAATGGAAGCCCTGCATCACGCTGCCCTTGGTGCGATGGGCGCGCGCGTTCGGACGCAACTCGGAGGTGCGCAACAGGGTCAGCGACGTCAGCACCGCCAGGAACGAGGCGCCGTTGAACAGGAATGCCCAGCCGGTGCCGACGGAGGCGATGATGAGGCCGGCAACGGCCGGGCCGATCATGCGCGCGGCGTTGAACGAGGTCGAGTTCAGCGCGATCGCATTCGACAAATTGGTATCGCTGACCAGCTCGGCGACGAAGGTCTGCCGCACGGGAGCATCGAGCGCTGCCGCGCAGCCGAACAGGAACGCGAAGGTATAGACATGCCAGAGCTGTACCAGCCCGGTGACGGTGAGAAGGCCGAGGATGAGTGCGAGCGCGCCCATCGTCGCCTGGGTCGCCATCAATAGCTTGCGCTGGTTGAAGTGATCGGCGGCAAAGCCGGTCCACGGCATCAATAATAGTTGTGGCCCGAATTGCAGCGCCATCACGATGCCGACGGCGGACGCGCTGTGATTTGTCAGCTGGGTGAGAACGAGCCAGTCCTGCGCTGCGCGCTGCATCCAGGTGCCGATGTTGGATACCAGCGCGCCGGCCGCCCAGACCCGGTAGTTGAAGCTCGCGAGCGATCGAAATACGCGTCTCATGTTCTCTGAGGTTCATTCCCGCCGTGAAACCGCCCGAACCGCCGCGCCAGGAACAGGCCGATCAGCAGGCCGCCGAGACCGAGCGCTGCGACGTCGCTGGTGGTTCGCAAGCCGAAGTCGCCGACGCGGCAGACCAGGAGATATCCGACCGCGAGGTTGAAGAAGCCCCACACGATGTTGACGGTCGATGAGGACAGGCCTTCGCCGGGCGGCTTGGCGAACGGGCTCTGGAACGCTTCGCCCATCATGCCGGCGACGACGTGGGGGATCGCATTGGTGAGAAAGGCACCGCCGAAGAAATAGGCGACGAGGTCAAGCCAGTTCATGCGCGTTGGTCCTTTCAACGAGATCGATGATCGCCTGCGTCGAGCCGGTTTCGCCGAGCCGTGGGAACACGTGCTCGACGCTGTAGGCATGCGCGTTCGGCCGCGCATCGGTCATGGCGTCGATCGCGAGCGTGACGTTGAAGCCCGCTTCATAGGCCTGTCTTGCCGTCGATTCGACGCCGCCGGCGGTGGCGACGCCGGCGATCACGACTTGCGTGACACCGCGCGCTCTCAGCAGGCTTTCGAGGTCGGTGCTGGCAAATGCGCCTCGCGTTCGCTTGGTCACCACGATGTCGCCGGGCTGTCGGTCGAGCTCCGGAATGAGATCGGTCCATCCGTCGGGAAGCGGGCCGCCGAATGGATTTCCAATTGGATTTCCATGGCGCGGCGCCTGCTCGGTTCGTCCCGGCGAGCTGCCGTCGACATTCACCAGCGCGACCGGCAGACCGCGCCGCCGGAAAGCAGCGCCAAGCGCGGCGGCGCGAGCCACGATGTCGCCGATCGGATGGGCGAAGGGCCAGCCCATGAGGCCGCTTTGTAGATCGATGACGATCAACGCGGTGATCGGATCGAGCGTCGTCAGGGCCATGGTCGTTACCTTTCTCGCAAACTGTCGCAGTGCAGCCGGCTCAATCCTCGACCAGCCGCTTCAGCAAGCCGACGGCGGCGGCGAGTTCGTCCTGCTCCCGCGCCGACAGCCGCGCGGCGATGGTGCGCGACAGCCAGTCCTGCCGCGCGGCGCGGCCGGTGCGCAGCCGCTCGCGGCAGCTATCGGTGAGAGACATGATGGTTTGCCGGCCGTCGTCCGGATCCGGCGCGCCGCGGACCAGGCCCGCAGCCTCGAGCGCCGATATCGCCGAACTCATCGACTGCGGACGCATGCCCTCCGATCGCGCCAGGCTGGACACGGTCGCAGGGCCGTCCTTTTCGAGGCGAAGCAGCACCGCGACCTGGGAAGGCGGTAGGTCCTCGCGCTGCCCCTGCTCGCGAAGCCGCCGCTTCAGCGTTCCAATCAACAGGCGAAGATCTTCGGCCAGCGCGGATGTGCGCGCCGAGCCGGGACGGGCCGGTACATTGCTCATGCCGGATCGGATAATACATATGAAGGTAAACTGTAAAGATTAACTTCGCAGTTTATCTGCATACGTGCCTTGCTGCAGCCAACCGGCTGGTCTGACGCTACTCGCGGCCGGAATCGGCGCGGCATCCGAGAGCGTCCGCGCGCATGTGACGCGGGCCAAGCCTCAGCGGAGAAATGAAATGGATGGTGAGGGCTTCGAGCGCCTCAGCGCAATGGCGCGCGCGCTTACTCGGGCGCAGCGTCGCTGCTTGCCGCGGCCTCGTACATCTCGCGCGCGCGCCTGGTCACGGCCGCATAGCGCGTCGTTGCGCTGAGGCTCATCAGGCCGGCGCGCACCAGTCCGAGAATGGCGCGTCGGGAGTGGAACGGTCCGGTCTTGCTCGCGGCATATCCGCGCGGATAGAGCTGCAGGCGGCCGGCGAGCGCTTCCTGCAATGCCATCTTCTGGGTTGCGCTCAGGCGCCGGCGCCGCGCGGGTTTGCTTGCTTCCGCCAGCATGCGCAGCTCGATGCCCGACGGTTTCCGTGGTGCGCCCTTCATTGTCAGCTCACATTCCGGCCGACTGGCGCGACCTTCCGCGAGGCCCGGCGCCCGGCCGGCATCGCCATGGACGCCGGCATGTGGCACATCATGGCTTGCGCTGTTGCTCATTCGTGAGACAGAACCGCATTTCGAGCAGCGGCGGCATCTGACGAAGGTCAGGACCGGTTGTGACGAAAGTCATATTCGTTTGCGACCGCCGCCGGCTTACGCCAGAGTGGGCTGCTCGCTGAGCTAATGGGCAACGCATGATCGATCTGAGCGCGGATTTGCTTGCGGCCGCAGAAGCCGACGTCATCGGTCTCGCCGTCATCGGCGCCGATCGAAGCATGCAGCGGAAGATCGGCCGGCTGGTCGAGTGGCTTCCCGCAACCGGCGTCGATTGCTGCGAGTGTGTGTTGCTGGTCGGCATGGAAGCCGAGCTGGCGGCGCTTGCCGGAGGCCAGCGGGACATGATTGCGCTGGCCGGTGTGCGTGGCGCGTCGCCTGACATCACGCAGCCGATGACGGCGGTCGTGCTGTGGAACGGCGCGCAGTCGCATTACTTCGTCATCGCCATGCCGGATTTTGCCGGCCGTCAGGTCGAAACGCTGCTCGGCAGCGAGCGCCGCGCCCGGCGCCTGATGGAGCAGCAACTCGAGGCGGCGAGCGCGGAGGTGCGCTTTGCCTCGCTGGCGCGGACGCGGCTGCGGCTGGCGCGCGATCTGCACGATACGCTGGTGCACTCGATCGTGGCGCTGCTGACCCAGATCCGGCTGATCCGGCATTATCTGTCGGCCGATCCCGGCCGTGTGGCGGACAGCCTTGCGACCGCTGAAGATGCGGCCGCGAGCGGCCTGAACCGCGCCCGCGAAGCCATCGATCGCCTGCGGACGCCCGACGATCTGAAGCTCGATCCCGACGTCGAGGGGCTGCTCAGCGACTTCGCCGCACGCAGCGGCGTCAGGGTGTCGATCCAGATCGACGAAGCGGCGCGCCCCGGCTTGCGCGATTGTGGCTTGACGGTTCAGCGCATTCTCAGCGAGGCACTGCGCAATGTTCAGACGCATGCGCAGGCGCGCCGCGTCTCCTTTCACGCCTTCGACGAACCGGCCGCGGTCGGCCGCAAGCTGATTGTCGAGATCCGCGATGACGGCCGCGGCTTCGATCTCGCGGTCCCGACGCCAGGACATTTCGGATTGATTGGAATGGCCGAATTTGCTGAACTTGTCGGCGGTAGCTGCGCGGTGGAGAGCGCGCCCGGGCAGGGAACGCTGGTCCGGATCTCGCTCCCCGTGGCGGTGCCGCCGGCAGCGTCTGCCGGCGTGCTGGCCGATTGAATTCGTTGCCGCGCATTCAACGCGTTTTCGAGAGGATGACGGAAAGCCCGTGAGCAGAATTGAGAAGATACGGGTGCTGATCGCCGAGGATCAGACCCTGATCAGGGAAGGTATCGCCACGCTGCTTGCCCAGCAGAACGACGATTTCGAGATCCTTCCCGGCGCGGCCGATGGCGAGCAGGCGATCGAATTCGCGCGGCGCTATCGGCCGGATGTCATCCTGATGGATTTGCAGATGCCGCGGGTCGACGGCATCGCCGCAACCCAGCGGATTCTACGCGAATTGCCGCAGACCCATATCGTGGTGCTGACGACGTTCGAGACCAACGATCTGATCTTCGAGGCGGTGAGCGCAGGCGCCAAGGCGTATCTCTTGAAGGACGCCAGGATGGAGGAGATCGCCTCGACGATCCGTGCGGTGATCAACGGCCAGTCCGGGCTTTCGCCCAGCGTCGCCGCGCGCATCCTCGACGAGTTCAAGCGGCTGCGCGGTCCGCGCGTCTCGGCGAAGCTGCCGGTTCGTGACGGGCTGACGGCGCGGGAGAATGAAATTCTTACGCTGATCGTCGAGGGCAAGAGCAACACCGAGATCGGCGAGCAGCTGCATTTGGCCGAAGGAACCGTGAAGAACTATGTCAGCACGATTCTGGAGAAATGCCAGGTCAAGAACCGTACAGAACTCGCAATAAAGGCAATAACTTACTAGAAATAATTGGCCGCGATCGCACAACCACGCGGTTGATCCGGCTGAGATTGCTCGCCTTTCTCTGGGCCGCGCCCGCAAAATTGGCTATAGGGTTGTTTCGGATTTGCTTTTTGACACCGCAAGTCCGGATTGCGCAGCTATGAGTAAGCAGGAAATGACCATGAAGGGTATCGAGCGCCAGACCAAAGGTACGGACGGACCGGCGGACGCTCCGGCGGCCGGCAACGGCGTGGATCCGGCGGCGCATGGCATGGCGGCGATCGATCAGGTCCGCGACCTGCTGTTCGGCGGCGCGCAACGTTCGCTCGAGACCAACCTCTCGGGCCTGCGCGAGGAGATGCAGGCATCGCTCAAGCAGATGCAGGCGGACTTCACCAACGAGCTCACCGCGCTTTCTGCGCGGCTCTCCGACCTCGAGCGTGATACCGAGCAGAAGCGGCTCGACTCGCTGAAGGATGTCGGCGCGGCGATCACCCAGCTCGGCTCGGTCATCAGCGGATTGGGATCCGGCCGCACGGGCAAATAGCATGGCAGCTGCTGCCGGCCAGAACCGCGAGATCGAGCAGCTCAAGACATTGCTGTTTCAGCCCGAGGCGACGCGTCTGACGTCGCTGGAGGCCGACCTCGACTCGCTGCAGCGCTATGTCGGCAACGCCGACCGCCTGGAGACGGCAACCGCGGGCATCCTGGTCGAGGCGCTGGAGCGCGCCGAGGTCAACCGGCCGCGCGAGCTCGCCAGCGCGATTGCGCCGGTCGTGGTCTCGGCGATCCGCAGCGAGATCAAGAATTCGCGCGAGCAGATGATCGAGGCGCTCTACCCGATCGTCGGCCGGCTGGTCAGTGCCGCCGTGGCGAATTCGTTCAGGGAGCTGGTTGCCTCGCTCGAGCAGCGCATCAATGCGTTGACCTCGGCGCAGTTGTGGGTCGGCCGCGTCAAGTCGCTGGTGACGGGACGCCCGATCAGCGAATTCGTGCTCGCCGACCAGCCGCCGCAGATCAACCGGCTCCTGATCATCGAACGCGGCAATGGCCGCCTGATCGCGGACTGGAAGCGCGAAGCGACCGCCGACGAACGCGCCGACCTGCTCAGCGCGATGGTCGCGGCGATCCTGGAGTTCTCCGTGCAGGCGTTGGCCGGCGAAGGCAATCTGCAGACGCTCGATTTCGGCGGACGGCAACTCGCGCTGCGCGCCTCGCCGCGCTTCATCCTGGCGGCGGAGTGCCTGGGACCGCTGCGGCCCGCAGACAACGCCAGGATCAACTCGCTGTTCTTCGATGCGATCGAGCGCATCGACCGCGGCGCGGACTGCGACGGGCCGATGCTGGCGTCGCTGGCAGCCGCGATCGAGACCGACGACACGCCACGGCGGATCGCGAGCCGGCGCGGCAAGGTGATCCTTCTCGCCTTGCTCGCGGCAGTGGCCGCGCTGTTGCTCTGGATTGCCGCGACCTCGGTGACGCGCGGCCTGTTGGAGCGGCGGACCCAGGCGGCGCTGGAACAGCTCGCCGCGAAGCAGCCGTTGCTGGCCTCGTTCCCGCTGCGGCTCGAGTTCGATCACGGCAGCCGAAGCGTGGCCGTTGCAGGCATCGAGCCGAGCCAGCTGGAGACCGCGCCGTTGATCGATGCGCTCGCCGCGGCCGCGGCACCGTACAAGATCGTCAACCGCATCGGTCTGGTGTCCGCACCGGAGCAAATCGCGGCCTCGCAGGCCGGCATCGCGGGCCTGCAGCAGAGCCTGACGCGCCTGCATGCGAGCCTCGACCAGATGCGCGAGGCGATCGGTGCGCAGGCGAAGTCGGGCGACCAGAAATATGCCGCCCTGACCGAGCAATATGACAAGCTCGGCGAGCAGTACGCCAAACTGGGCGAGCAATACGCGAAGCTGCAATCCGTCGTCGACGGCCCGGGGGCGCGGCTCGACCGCTTCATCGCCACGACCGCGATCTTCTTCGCGAACAATTCAGACGAAGTCCTCGACAACGACCAGGCCGAGCAGCAGCTGCGCGAGCTCGCCGGACTAATGGCGAACAACGATCTCAGGCTGCGCATCGTCGGCTATGCCGATCAGAGCGGCACGGAAGGCACCAACCGGACGCTGGCGCGCAAGCGGGCCGAGCAGGTCCAGCGCAGGCTGACCGCGCTGGGGGTCGATCCGTCGCGGCTGATTTTGGTTTCGCGCGCGGCGACGATGCCGATCACCGACCGGGTCGACGCCACCGTCGGCGGCAATCGCCGCGTGGCGTTCGAGACGGTCTATCGAGGCGAAGTGGCCCGCTGATGCTCACCGCGAAAGTCATGCTGCTCGGCGATATGGGGGTCGGCAAGACGTCGATCCTTTATCGGCTGATCTACAACCGGTTCGAGGGCCAGTACAAATCGACGCTGGGCGTCGAGATCCTGAGCCACGACGTGGTGCCGGCGGACGGCAGCGATCCGATGCGCCTCGTGCTGTGGGACACCGACGGTGATTTCGGCACGCAGATCTTCGACACCGTCTATGTCACCGGTGCATCCGCCGCCATCATCGTGTCCGACGTCACGCGGCCGCAGACGGTGACCCGCATGGTCGAACTGGTCCGCGGCTTCGAGGAGCGCTTCCCCGGCCGGCCCTACCGGGCGCTGCTGAACAAGATCGACCTGCCGGAAGCCGCGGGCAGCGCGGGCGCGATTGCCGAGCTTGCGAAGTCGAGCGTCAAATCGGTCAGCGCCAAGACCGGTGTCGGCATTGCCGAGAGCTTTGTCGAACTCGCCCAGACCATCCGCCGCCGCCAGCTTTAGTTAGCGACAACGCGCACACGTCTGTGTCAGCCGTCCCGACTTCTCGGGGCTGGCGAATCGGGCCGGGACGGCTGACTTCATCGCACGTGGGGCGTACGATGAAAGGCTCTCGCGCGGCCGCAGAAAGCCGCACGCTTTCCCCGCCAACAGCACCACGCCGTCCCACACTCCGATAGTGACGATGGTCATCTTCCGCTCGGCCAATGGCCTGCCTATCGTCCGCCCCGTCACTGGAAACAGCCACGGGACGAACGGTGTCTCGGGCGCATGGAGCGAGAGATCATGAGCATTTTTGGAAGCATCATGGGCGCAATCTTCGGCCACGGCGCCCAGGCCAAGACCGCTGAGAGCACGACGGCGGCAGCGCCCGGCGCGGCGCCATCGGCCTCTGCATCCACTGCACCCGGCACATCAGCCGCGCAAACCGTCGACGTCGCCGCGATCGTCGACAAGGCGGCCGCGGCGACGGGCGAGAAGCTCGACTGGCGCAGCTCGATCGTCGACCTGATGAAGGCGCTCGGTCTCGACAGCAGCCTTGCGGCACGCAAGGAGCTCGCGAAGGAGCTGCACTACACCGGCGACACCAGCGACACCGCCACCATGAACGTCTGGCTGCATCAGCAGGTGATGGCCAAGCTCGCCGCCAATGGCGGCAAGCTGCCGGACGACATCAAGACCTGACGTCCTGCCTCCAGCCGCGCGCGGCGCTCGCGCCCCGCGCGGTTCCGAACGATGTGTATTGCGTGAGGAGCAGTTGCGATGACCTCATCTCATCCTGCCATCATGAACCGGCAGCGGCCTGCCATGCTGCGGTTTGGCGCGGCGCTTGCTGCGGGAATTGGATTGGTTGCGCTGGCGCTTGGCATCCATGTCGCCATCGCCCGCGCGGACAATTCCGCCGACGAGTCCCACCCGGCCAATGCGAATGTGCAGCGCGCCGCGCAGAACCCGCCGCCGGCGCGGGTCATCCTGCCGGCGCCATGGGAGCAGGCCGCGCCTGCGCAGCCGGTCGCGGCGCCCGCGAAGCCGGCCGATCGCAGATAGTCTTTCGTCCCCTTGCAGCGGCCGGCGATCCAGTCGCCGCGCCGTGCCATCGCATTCATTTGGAAAGCAGGAGATCACATGCTGAAGGAATTCAGGGAATTCGCCATGAAAGGCAACGTCGTCGATCTCGCCGTCGGCGTGATCATCGGCGCGGCATTCGGCGCGATCGTCTCGTCGATGGTGGCCGATATCATCATGCCGATCATCGGCGCGGTCAGCGGCGGGCTCGACTTCTCCAACTATTTCACCGCGCTGTCGAAGTCGGTGACGGCGACCAACCTTGCCGATGCCAAGAAGCAGGGCGCGGTGCTGGCCTGGGGCAACTTCCTGACCCTGACGCTCAACTTCATGATCGTCGCCTTCGTGCTGTTCATCGTGGTCCGCCTCATGAACCAGCTCAAGCGCGAAGCGCCCGCGGCGCCGGCCGAGCCGCCGAAGCCGACCAAAGATCAGGATCTGCTCACCGAGATCCGCGATCTCCTCAAGTCGCGCGCGTAGCAATCGCTGCGAATGCCACTGCGTACAGCCCCCAGCTCTGGAGCCTAGCCATGCCAGATCAGGTCAAGCTGCCTCGAAAATTGTCGCAAGAGCCCGGTGGTGCAGAGCCGCTACGGCCGAGCCACCGGCGGGTCATCGAGGAACTCGATCGCTGGGCCAACAGCCCAGGCCTGCAGCCGCCGAGCGATGAAGAAACGCCGGACGACGACAAGCGCTAGCGCCGGCAGGGGACCGCGAACGTAGTCGGATCACGCCAGCTGCGGTCAAGCCCGCCGGGCCGTCGCGATCAGCGCGGTCGACGGAATCGCGAAGCTGTCGCCGACCCGCCTGCGTTCGATCTCGGCGCGGAAGGCGCGGGCGACTGCGGCGCTCTGTTCGGCATCGAGCCCGCTCCAATGCGGCATGAACTCGAACAATTGGTCGACGTCGCCGGGATTGGCGACATTGAGCTTGAAGTCGTGGGTGACCTCGGCAATCGCCGGATCGGAGAAGCCGGCGGCGATGAGCGCAGCGGCGAGGCGGCCGGGATCGGCGAGCTCGGCGAGGCCCGTGCAGGGCATCGGCGTGACGTTGTCAGGATAGAGCCGCCGGATGATCTGCGAGAGCAAGAGATGCACGGCGGCGCCATCGGCGCTTTTCCAGACCGCAATCGCCGCCGATCCGCCTGATCGTGTCACCCGCGCCATCTCGCAGAGGCCGGCGCGCCAGTCCGGAAACAACATCACGCCGAACACCGACACCGCCGCATCGAACGCGGCATCCGGCAGATCGAGCGCCTGGCCGTCCATCTGCCGCGCCTCGATGTTCGCCGCACCTTGCGCGCGGACCCGCGCCACCATGCCGGCGGAGAAGTCGATCGCGGTGACCTCGGCGCCGGTGCGCGCGGCGGCCAGCGCCGCGGCGCCGGTGCCGGTGGCGACGTCGAGCACCTTCGATGCGGGGCCGATCGGCAGCGTTGCGACCGCGGCGTCGGCGAACAATGTCGTGAACGGCTGCGACTGGGCCTCATAGGCGACGACCATTTTGTCCCAGTGCGCGGGATCGTTGTACGGCAGAGGTTTCACCTGCTCACTTGACTGCATGAATCTGGTCCTCGAGGCTTTGCTTGTGTTTGGCGAGCCGGCGCTTGAAATCCCTCGCGAGCGCATCGAGCGTCACCGTGCCGATCCGCTTCAGGAACAGCGCCTCGACCTCGCGAAACGTGTCTCCGAGCGCGTCGTTGACGGCCTGTTCGACCAGGCAGCCGGGATTTTCCGAGCGATGGCCCATCGCAACGATCGTGGGCGCGCCCACCGCGCGATAGATGTGGGCGAGCGTGATGTCGGCGGGATCGCGCGCCAGCGTCCAGCCGCCGCCATGGCCTTTCTCCGAATGCACCAGGCCCTGCTCGCGCAGCCCCGCCATCACCCGGCGCACCACCACCGGGTTGGTGGCCATGGCCTGTGCAAGTTGCTCCGACGTGACCGGCTCGCCCGCTCCGATCATGTGGAGCAGGCCGTGCAGGACGCTGGACAGACGGCTATCGCGGATCATGTAACTTCATATGTTACATGAAGCGGCGGCCGTCAAGGGGGCGATGGCGGGCTCCTGGTCGCCCTCTGACCTCCCCTTGAAAAGGGGAGGTCGCTTTGCTCGTCAGAGCAAAGCGGGTGGGGATCAGCTCGCTCCACTTGCAGCGTCGTCTGCGGCTGACCCCCATCCCGACCTTCCCGCTTTCAGGGGGAAGGAGAAGAGATCAAGGACCTGCACCTGGGCTTTGATTGTTCAACCGGGATTCGCGTGCCGGATTTCGCGGCGTCGCCCGTTTAATCCGCATCGGGGTTGTTGGCAGGGGCGGTATCGTGGGCAGTGTGGCGGTCGATCGGATGTTGCGGGATGCGGTGGCGCATTACGGCGCGGGCCGCGCGGCGGAGGCCGGCACGCTATGCGGCGACATCCTCACCGCCGATCCCGACCACGTTCCGGCGCTGCATCTGTCCGCGGTCATCGCCTTCGTGACGGATCGTGCCGCGGAAGGCGCGCTGCTGCTGAACCGGGTCTTGAACCTCGATCCGGACCATGCACCGGCCTTCGCCACGCTCGGCGACGCGCTTGCCGTGAAGGGCGAGCACGAAGGCGCGGTGGCGGCGTTTGAGCGCGGCGTGATGCTGCGGCCGCAGGATGCCGGTTTGCACATCAAGCTCGGCGTTGCGCTGTGCGATCTGTCGCGCTTCGACGAGGCCGAAGCCGCGTTCCGCCGCGCGATTGCGCTCGATGGTGGCCTGACGCGGGCGCGGTTCAACCTCGCCGTCGCGCTGGCCGGGCAGCAGCGGCCGGTCGAGGCGGAACAGGCCTATCGCGAGGTGATCGCGCGCGATCCGGTCTATCGCGGCGTCTGGCTCAACCTCGGCAATGTATTGACCGATCAGAAAAGGCACGAAGCGGCCGCCACGGCCTATCGCCGCGGGCTTGCCGCGGATCCCGACAATGCCGGGCTGCATTGCGGCCTTGGCGCGGCGCTCTATCGCCAAGGCTTGCTGGAGGACGCGATCCTGCACTACCGCCGCGCGATCGCACTCGATCCCGGCAACATCGCGCCGCAGCGCCTGCTGGCCATGGTGCTGCACGAGGCGGGCGAGCGCGAGGAAGCCGTGCGCATCTATCGGCAGGTCTCGGCCCGCGACCCGTCCGATCACGTCATCCTCAACAATCTCGGCGCCTGCCTGTTCGAGCTCGGAGAGGTCGACGACGCCATCGCCTGCGCCGAGCTCGCGCTGGCGTTGAAGCCGGACTACGCCGCCGCGCACACCAATCTCGGGATCATCTTCGAGGCGCAGAATCTGGTCGAGGCCGCGGTCGCCGCGCATCGGCGCGCCATCGAGCTCGACCCCTTCTATGCCAAGGGCCACGCCAACCTTGCGGTCGCGCTGCGCAATGCCGGCGAGATCGATGCGGCGCTCGTCGCCTCGCGCCGGGCCGTCGCGCTCGATCCCGAACAGCCGCTGGCGCATTACAACCACGCGCATTTCCTGCTGATGAACGGCGAGTTCGAGGAGGGCTTTGAGGAGTATCAGTGGCGCCGCAAGACCAGGATGCTCAGCGACGGCGATCCCGTGTTCGACGAGCCGGAATGGCAGGGCGAGCCGCTCGCCGGACGTACGCTGCTGCTGTTTGCCGAATACGGGCTCGGCGATGCCATCAATTTCGTCCGCTATGTGCCGATGCTGGTGGGCAGAGGCGGCCGCATCATCCTGCAGGTGCAGCCGGCGCTGGTCGCGCTGCTGCGGCCGATGCTGCCCGATGTCGCGGTGTTCGCGCGTGGCGAGTCGTTACCGCCGTTCGACCTGCAGCTGCCGCTGCTCAGCCTGCCGCGGATCTTCCGCACCACCGTCGAGACCATACCCGCAGCGATATCCTATCTGCGGGCAGATGCCGGCAAGCTCGCGCGCTGGCGCCAGGCGCTCGCCGGCGTGACTGCGCTGAAGGTCGGCGTGGTCTGGGCCGGCAATCCCAGGCACAAGGGTGACCGCCAGCGCTCGCTGCCGGCGGACGCGGTGCTGCCGCGGCTGGTTACATCAGGCGTGCAGCTCTACAGCCTGCAGAAGGAGCCGCGGCCGGACGATGTTCCGGTGCTGCGGGGTCTTGGCGCAGATATCGTCGACCTCGCGCCGACGCTCGGCGATTTCGCCGACACCGCGGCGGCCGTCTGCGCGCTCGATCTCGTGATCGCGGTCGACACCTCGGTGGCGCATCTCGCCGGCGCGCTGGGCCGCCCGGTCTGGATGCTTTGTCCTTATGCGCTCGACTGGCGCTGGCTGCGCGATCGCGCCGACACGCCCTGGTATCCGACCATGCGGCTGTTCCGCCAGGACAAGCCGCAGGCCTGGGACCGCGTGCTGGCGCGCGTGTCGGAAGAGCTTGCCCGCGTCGCGGCCGGCGAGGGCGCGCTGCTGCTGCCGCAAACGATGAAATGATCGGCCAGCCGTGCTGTCTGCTGCTTTGGCAGGCCTTATGCGGCTGAAAGCCGGATCTGGAACTTGCTGCCAGTCGCCTTGGCAAATCGCAGCAACGTTTTGGTGCTTGGAAGCGTCTGGCCGCTTTCGAGGCGGGCGATGGTTGATTGGCTGGTGCCCATCTTGGCCGCCAGCTCCGATTGCGACAGTCCCGCGCGCTGACGCGCCCTGAGCAACTCGGCAGCGATTTCGAACTCAGGCGCGAGCGCATCGTATTCCGCCCGGACCCTCGGATTGGCCAACAGCCGCGCCTTGAGCTTTTCGAACGGTACAGTCATGTGACTTCCTTTGCTCGCCGCAGCGCTAACTCGATCTCACTCGGTGGCGTCTTTTGAGACTTCTTCACGAACGCGCGGACGATCACAACGCCGGCCGAAGGCCGTCACATAGAGTGCCCTTGCGATTCCATCGCGCCCGGTCAATCGCAACTCCCAAAGTTTGCCGACCAAATGCTTCACATGCGGTTCGCCCAGGCTTTCGAGCCCAGCGGCAGCAATGCGCTCCGAAAGGCGGATGAAACGCGCCTGCATGTCGGCTGGCAGCGCCGCGATCTCTTCCACGACGACCTCGTTGAGGATTTCGACGCTCCAGGACATCGTGAGGATATCTCATTTTTGAGATAGAGAGAAGCAGCAAATCGGCCGGGAAGCGCAGCCATTCTGATCACCCCGCACTCATCCCCTGCGCGCCGCCGAGCAGCTTCACGTTGAGCCGGCCGCCGTCGAACAGCATCTCGTTCAGCGCTCCGTCGATGTCGTCAGCGGTGACATCCTGGCCTCCCCCGCGGGCGATGCTGGCCTGCGCGATGCGGCGCATCAGTTCCTTGATGAAGGCGGCGCTGACGCCGGCGGTGCGCTGCACCGCTTCGTCGATGATCGGCTGCTCCAGCGGCAGGCCTTTGCCGTACAGCCGGATCAGCTTGCCGCGTCCGGTCTCGTCGGGCAGCGGCACCTCGATGGCCTGGTCGATGCGGCCGGGCCGGCCGGCCAGCGCGCCTTCCAGCTCTTCCGGCCGATTGGTGGTCAGCACGAACAGGATGTCGCAATCCTCCTTCAGGCCGTCCATCTCGTTAAGCAGCTTGTTGAGCAGCGATTCCTCGCACGGTCCGCCCATGTCCTCGCGGTCGCGCGCGATCAGATCGACGTCCTCGATCACGACCATGGTCGGCTGCAGCAGCCGGGCAAGACTCATATAGGCGCCGAGCAGGCCGACTTGCTCGGCGGTGATGATCAGCGTTGTGTGGTTTGGCAGGTTGGTCGCGAGATAGCGGATGGTGTGGGTCTTGCCGGTGCCGGGCGGGCCATACAGCAGGATGCCCTTGCGGGTCGACTGGCCGAGCCCGCGCAGCAGATCGCGGCTCTCGACAAAACCGAGCACGTTGCGGTCGAGCAGCCGCAGCGTCCGGTCCGGCAGGATCACGTCATCGCGGGCGACCGTCGGCAGGCGATGCACGGTCAAGCCACGCGAACGTCCGCGATAGTTGGCGCCATCCTCCAGCGACAGGATCTTGCCGCGATAGGATCGCGCTGCATGCACGGCGGCCTCCAGCTCGGAGAAGGTGCGTTGCACGAAAGCATTGCCGGTCGCCCCGGCGGGCAACGCAAGCTCGATTCGTAGCGACGGCTCGTGATTATATTCGCGATGGAACGTCAGCAGCACGGCGTAGCGCAGTTCGCCGGTTCGGCACAGCCATAGTCCATTGGCAAGGCATTTTACCGGCTCGGCCTCGCCGATATCGACGTCGCGATATTGCGGCGGCGCGATCGCCGGTGCATTGCGGCCGGCCTTCATCAGCGCCGCGAAGTCGAGCGTCTCGTAGCGATATTCCTCATGGATGCCGAAGAAATGGATTGGATCGGTGAGCAGCTTGTCGATCGCGACCTGAACGTCGGCGCGCATGTGGCCCGGAAACTGTCGCGCCCGCGTCACGATCAGGTTGCGCGGAACGCCGGCGAAATGCCAGTCGAGCGCAACGTAAGCGGACCGAAACGTCTCGCCCGACAATTCTTCCGAGCTGCGGCGTGCGGCGAGCAGGCAGTCGCTGCACAGCGACGCAGTCGTACCGGGGATCAGAATCTCCGTCACGGCCCTCGGGGCTTCGCAGAGATCGCAGGGGCGGCTGGCGTCGGCGGATTCGGTAGTGATCATCAACGGCTGGCCGTTCGAGCGGATCAGCCACTTCGCCGAGTTGAAGATTGCCCGCGCGACCGGTCCCGGATAGGGGCCGCACGGAATGGCGCCCTTGGCCTCGATCAAGGCAGCGGATGCGATGGCTTCCTGCTCGGATTTCCCGAACACCGTGCGCAACAAATCCTGCACGAATTCCAGCGGGGTCTCGTCGTCGTCGTGAATGAAGAGCCGCACCGGACCGTCGTCGCTAAACACGTCGTGCATGAGACCCCCGAAACGCAATTGGGAACAAAAGAACAAAGTAAGAACATCACGGCGGCTCCTGCGCGTCAAGCGAAAGATTCTGCCGTCTCATCCCTGACGTGTAGTGAGCCGATCGGCCGGGAACGCGCAGTGGAAGTGTAAACGCGGCTCAACGCCTGTGACGATTGTGTTGCGGCAAATGCCAAGAGATGGCCGTCACAGCGGCAAACTTCCGACACACCATCGGGGCGAAAAGGAGTATCCGACATGGCGCGAGCGCGAGAGCAGATTCCTCCCAAGGGTTTGCGGTCGCGCAGTTATTTTATGAGGCCCTCGTGTCGCACAAACTTCGCCTTGCGCTGCTTCTCGTCTTCACTTTGTTCGTCTCTCCCGCGTTCGCGCAGCCGGCCGCCAAGCCGGCGCCGCCGCAACCCGTTACCAGCGACGCGCTGACGCCCGAGCAGGCCAAGCGCGCGCTCGACACGCTGCAGGACGACAAGAAGCGCGGCGAGATCATCAACACGCTGCGCGCCATCGCCAATGCCTCGCCGCAGGCGGCGGCGCAGCCGGCGCCCGAGCAGCCGCAGTCATCGATCCCGCTCACCGCCGACAGCCTCGGTGCGCAGCTGTTGCTGATGGTGTCCGAGCAGGTCGGCGAGATGTCGCGCGAGGTCGCCGACGTCGCGCGCACGCTGACGCATTTCCCGGCGTTCTATTACTGGTTCGTGCGCACCGCCAATGATCCGGTCGCCTATGGCCTCTTGATCGATATCGCCTGGAAGCTGGCGCTGGTGTTCGGCTGCGCGCTGGCCGCCGAATGGGTGGTGTTCCGCCTGATCAAGCGGCCGGTCGCGTTCCTGGAAGCGCGGCTGCCGCAGACCGCGCGCATGCCGGTGCAGACGCTCGCCAGCGTCGATCCGCCGTCGTCGGTTGCCGACGTGACGCCGGCGCCCGAGTTGCAGCGGCGCCGGCTCAGCCTGGCGCGGGCCTGGCAGTCGCTGGTCCGGCTGCCCTTCGTGCTCGGCCGCCTTTTGCTCGAATTGCTGCCGGTCGTCGTGTTCGGCGGCATCGCCACCGCGCTGCTCGGCACCGAGATCGGCGATCAATCGACCACGCGGCTCGTGATCCTTGCCGTCGTCAACGCCTATGTGTTCTCGCGCGTCTTGATCTGCGCGGTGCGCGCGCTGGCAGGGCCGTTCGGCCTGTTCCGCGTCCGTGCCGAGACCGCGGCCTATATCGAGATCTGGGCCCGGCGGATCGTTGCCGTCGGCGTCTCCGGCATCGCCTTTGCCAATGTCGCGCTGCTGCTCGGGCTGCATCGCGCCGGCTATGCCGCGCTGATCCGGCTCGTGATGCTGGTGGTGCATCTCTTTGTCGTCGTCATCATCCTGCAGTGCCGCCGCCAGGTCGCCGACGTCATCCGCGCGCCGGCCGATCGCACCGGGCTTGCGGCGCGGACGCGCAACCGGCTCGCGGCACTCTGGCATGTGCTGGCGATCGCGCTCGACCTTGCGCTGTGGGCGGTGTGGGCGCTCAACATCCGCAACGGCTATTCGCTGCTGCTGCAATATTTCGTCGGCACCATCGCGGTGCTGCTGGTTACCCGCCTCGTCACCATGGTGGTGCTGAGCCTGATCGATCGCGGCTTCCGCATCAGCCCGGAGCTGATCCAGCGCTTCCCGGGGCTCGAGACCCGCGCCAACCGCTATCTGCCGCTGCTGCGCAAGGTGGTCACGGCGGTGATCGCCTTCATTGGCTTCGTCGCGCTGCTCGAGGTCTGGGGCGTCGACGCCATCGTCTGGTTCTATGGCGGCCAGATCGGAAGCCGCCTGATCTCGGCGCTGGTGACGATCGGGATCGCCGCGCTGGCCGCGGCCGTGATCTGGGAAGTCGCCAATGCGCTGATGGATCGGCAGATCGACACCCTGTCGCGCGACGGGCATTACGCCCGCGCCGCGCGCCTGCGCACCTTCCAGCCGATGCTGCGAACCGCGCTGTTCTGCATGATCGTCGCGGTGGTCGGGCTCACGGCGCTCAGCGAGATCGGCGTCAATGTGGCGCCGCTGCTCGCCGGCGCCGGCATCGTCGGCATCGCGATCGGCTTCGGCTCGCAGAAGCTGGTGCAGGACCTCATCACGGGGCTGTTCCTCTTGATCGAGAACACCGTGCAGGTCGGCGACAACGTCACGGTGTCGGGGCTCTCGGGCGTGGTCGAGAACGTCTCGATCCGCACCATGCGGCTGCGCGCCGGCGACGGCTCGGTGCACGTGGTGCCGTTCAGCGCGGTGACGACGATCACCAACTCCAGCCGCGGCGCCGGCAATGCCGCGGTCAGCGTCAACGTGTCCTACAAGGAGGACACCGACCGCGCCGGCGAGGTGCTGAAGGACATCGTCGCCCAAATGCGCCAGGAGACGGCGTATCGCGCATTCATTCGAGGCGACCTCGAATTGTGGGGCGTCGACAAGGTCGACGGCTCGGTCGTGACCATCGTCGGCCAGATCCGCTGCACCGATAGCGGACGCTGGGCGGTGCAACGCGAGTTCAACCGCCGCATGAAACGGCGCTTCCAGGAGGAGGGCATCGAGATCGCCTCGATGGGTCAGACCATCCTGATGCAGCTTCCTCCACCCTCCGAGCCCGATACCAACGCCCAGCCGCGCCGCGCGGCGGGCTAGGGCAGGGTGGATCTTGCTTTACCTCTCCCGCTTGCGGGGGAGGTCGGATCGCATCGAAGATGCGATCCGGGTGGGGGCTTTTTCCACGAAGTCGCTGAGAGACCCCCGCCCCAGCCC
>NZ_JBXEJO010000082.1:0-44876 GCF_056837965.1 Bradyrhizobium ferriligni | reverse complement strand
TATGCGATCGTCGGCAGCGTCAGATTTGTATAAGAGACAGCCACCACCCATGCCGGTGCCACATGCGAATCTCGCACGCGCATTGGGGGCGGACCTTGCGCGCAGTTACTTCATCTCGGACGCAATCCTCGCCGGGTTCAACCAGTATGCAAGCATTGCCACGAGTCCCACCTCAGCATCGATGGGCCACGGCTGGCACGCATGGGTCACGCCGCGCCAGGTCAACTTCACCGACCGGGCCGTCGGGCTCGCGTCGCAAGGCACGTTGCAGGAGCTGACATACGGGCTCGACTATCGTGTCAACCCGGATCTCCTTGTGGGCTTTGCGTTCAATCCGGAAAGCACCAAGGTCACGTATGACGGGCTGAATGCCTCACTCTACGAGTCGGGAATCGGCGGAGGGCCCTATCTGGGATGGCTCATCAGCCCGACGACGCTGTTTGATGCCTGGGCCGGCTACGTACGGCTCGATCGCGCCTTCGACGCTTTCGGGCACGGTGCCAACATGCCGGTCAACCGGGCCTTCGTCTCCACGAGCATCACCCAGATCATCGATACGCCCTGGATGCGCGTCCTGCCCCGGTTCACGGTTTTCCATGCTCACGACGATGTCTCGAGCGTCACGAGCGGCCAGGGATTTCCGATTCCGGGCCAGGCCTATAGCTGGGGCCACGTGGAAGGCTCGGTGGAGCTCAACCGGGATTTCGCTCTTGATTCCCGGTTCCTGCTACAGCCGTTCGTCCAGGCCACATTGCGCTACGACACGCAACAGCTGGTCAACACCATCACCACGATCGACGGCACCGACGGCGAGTTTTCGCGCTTGCACGGTCAATTGCGCGGCGGCGTTCGGGCCCGGCTCGGATCCCAGGCCGAGTTGTGGCTGTCGGGCGGCTATCTGTCCTTCTTCACGCCCGGGATCGATGCATGGGAGGCGAAGGCGCATTTCCGCATGCGGTTCGACGAGACGAGCTCCGCGTTCGCCGCCTACATGCCGGTCAAGGCCAAGCCGGTCCTGCCGTATAGCTGGACCGGCTGCAGCATCGGCGTGAACGCCGGGTATGATTCAGCCAAAGCTGAATTCTCTTCGGCGCCGAATGGAGCCGTCGTCGAGTTTGCGCAGATCACCGGAACCCTCCCCCAACTTGCAGCCCAGCAGGCGGGCTCGAACGCTGCTCGACGTGCAGGCGGAGCTACGGCCGGCGGAGGCCTCTCCTGTAATGTGCAGTACGGCAGGACGGTCGTTGGGCTCGAAACGGATTTCAACTACACCGATCTGCAATCATCGGAGCTGCGCGGACCATTCCCTCTGGCGCCTGGAGTCACCAACACCTGGGAGAACAGCTTTCGATCGAACTATCTCGGCACCGTGCGCGGACGCCTGGGGTTCCTGGCAAACGCCTCGAACATGCTCTACGTAACCGCAGGTTTGGCTTACGCGGAATTTGCCTTTGCCACCGCGGCGGATTTCCCCGGCTTCTCCGGTTTTCGATTTGCAGGCGCCGACTCGCGCGTGAAGCCCGGCTGGACAGCGGGCCTCGGCTGGGAAACCGTTGTGAGCGGTCCATGGACGGCCAAATTCGAGTATCTTCACGTCGACCTCGGTGATCGCAGCGCCCCGGCACCCCAGAACGTCGGCGCGCTAAGCCCGTTCGCATGGACACACTCGGCCAAATTGACTGAGGACGTCATTCGCGTAGGGTTGAGCTACAAATTCGCCGGCGCACCAAATGGACCTACCGGCTGGTTCTCGCAATGAGACAGTAGCAGGAACGATGCCGAAGCTTGTTGCCTACACGATCGACGGACATGAGATAGACATCCGTCCTGCTCCGCTCGAACGCGACTGGATGGATTCCAGCGACCAGCGGTTCGCCTATCGTTGCCTGCCGCTCAACATCGCAAACGCTCACGGCTGGGAACTGCTCTGCCCGTCGGGCTTCTCGGTACGATGGGACGGGCTCAACCACAAGGAAACAGTCCGGATCAAGCCCGATCTCGGGACACATGCGCCGGCATCGAGCCACTTCGGACATGGGATTTTGACCTTCCATGTGCCATGCCTGTTCCGAACCGACCCCGGTTTCGACCTCTTCGTGACAGGCCCCATCAACAGGCCGAAGGATGCAATCGCGCCGCTCAGCGGAGTGATCGAGACGGATTGGTCGCCGTACACTTTCACCATGAACTGGCGATTCACGCGGTCAAATACGAAGATTCGATTTGAGCGGGGAGAACCGTATTGTCATGTTTTCCCGGTTGAACGCGGAGCGCTCGAGCGGATCACACCTGAGGTTATGCCACTGTCGAAAGCGCCGGACCTTGAACGCGAGTTCAAGCTCTGGTCCGAAGGCCGCAGCACCTTCAACGCCGACCTGCAGCAGCCGGGCTCGGATGCGGCGCAGCAGCGGTGGCAGAAGACATATTTTCGCGGCGTCAATCCTTCGGGCGAAGAGGCGCGAGCGGATCACCGGAGCCGCCTCCGCTTGAAGGATTTTGTGCCAAAAGAATAAGGAGAGGTATAGGGTTGGCCGTCTGACCCAATGCGGGTCGTATCTTTCCATTCCGAGAGTACTTAGTTCATCTGACCTTTTTTGCACCGACGAACATCTGGATCGCGCATCGGGTCGGGTCCTCCGGAGTGACGAAGTTGGCGGGAGCCAGTGCGTGACGGCATCGATGAGTATCGCGAACATTTCCGTCCGACATTCGGAAGTCGAAGGCAGTCCTCCGCCCTCCAGAAGGAAAGTTGGTCTACTTCGTGATCAGACAAAGGCGAGCAGGGCCAACATGCCGCTAACTACCACACCCACGCTTTCGGGCTGGTTATCCCGCCGTCTGCTGCTGTGCCGTCTTCTCGGCGTGTAGAAATAAAGTCGGGCATCTGTCGTGAACGGATGATTGTAATTCATCTTAAACCGCAAATCACGCGGTATATGACAACGAGCAGCACAACGATCAAAATCGAGCGCAACGTAGTCTAAGACCCCGGTCGTCCCCCATCGAACAACGGGCAGTGCGGGCGACATCAGCCTGATCTCGCCGCACTGACTACTTCTCGTTCTTGAAGAGAACGTCGATGGCCTGGATGACCTTAAGTTCCGGGTGAGCCTTGCAGTACACGATGACTTCGTGCTCGCCCGATTTGGTACGGGTGATATGGGCAAAATGCTTCTTAGCCAGACCATTGTACCAGCCACTATACCAAATCGCGAGAAAGTCGGCGTCCTCCTGATAGGTATTGGCGAGTTGCGCGCAGGTCAGAGCCTGAACATCGATGAACCCTTCGAGTCCATATAGGTCGAGAGCGGGACCTGGGCCTGGGCAGAAGCAATCGAGATGACGAGCGCGCCAAGGCCGAGCTCGATCGAGCTTGCGAACGATTTGAGTTTGATGATTCTCATTTCTTTTCGTCAAGACCACTTTCAAGTTCAATGATTGGACCAAAATGATCGGGATTCTCGGTATGGCGAGTACGATCGCGGGACCTGCGCTCGCATTGTACGCAGATCGGTATTGATCGAAGGTCTTGCAGGCATGCGCGGGTGTGTTGCTGATTCTTGGTCTCTCTTACGTAGGCGTTGTGCTCCCGCGTATGTGACAACCAATCTCATCGCAAATTTACACGGCGGGGTAAAGCTTTGCATACGAGACCGTCTACCAACGCTAGAAAAGGGAGCTGAATTCAGAAAACGTCATTAGACCAGAAATGTACGCCGGCGTGATTCAGGTCAGCCATTCGCTGCTGGCTGCGGCATTGGGCTGGTTGCCCACCAAAACTGCAATTTCAAAGCGACGAGCGAACCGCGCATCATTGTTTCGCTAAGAAGCCGTGTTACAAGCCGCTCCTTAAGCAAGGGAGCCATCATGGCGAAGAAGGCAACGAAGAAGCGCGTCAAGCGGCGCGAGTGGACCAAGGCTGATATTAAAGACCTTAAGGCTTACTCCAAGGGGCGTACGCCCGTCGTAAGAATAGCTAAGCTGACTAAGCGTACTGTGGGAGCGCTGCGCCAGAAGGCGTTGCATCTCGGAATCGGACTCGGGCATCAGCGGTAGCCATTGTTCGAATCTGCTTTCCAAAAAGAGATGGGCATCTATGACGGCGTGCCCATCTTGTCATCGCTTCGCAGCGCTCTCCTGCACCATCGACACTTCGATCCCTCAGCCACGCTACCGGTCAAAGCCAAAGGCTTCCGCCGCACAAGCGATGCGAACCGGCCTTGTTGAGCTTCGTGCGATCTAGCAAAAAAGGGTTTGATGGTCTCGTTGGCGGCTGCCATATCCGGTGCAACACCCGTTATTGACGACGACATTCCCGCTCCGATCGGCTCCGAAGTCGAACGAATTCGCGAGCAATCTTATCCGGCCGCAAATGGGTTGTTTGTCGCACGATCATAGAGCTTTGCGCCAGTGCAAGCTTGCCGAGAAGATTCCTTCAATTGTCCCAGCTTCGGATCAGGCTTACCGGGATTAGAAAGGGCGTTCTTGCGGCGTAAGCGTCATATTCAGGGAAAGCCCGCCGAAGAATCCGCTCTTCGTTGAACATTCGGCGGCACTGAATTGCCACAACCGCAATGGCGATGAGCACGGCGAGCGGTGAAAGCACTTGGAGTGTTACGCCTACCAGAGCAACCATCTCACAGAGGTAGAGGGGATGCCGGACGATCCGGTAAGGCCCCTCCGTCACCAGGCGCCTTGCCTCCGCCAGAATACTGAAGGATTTGCCCAACCAGCGGAGCACCACAATACACAGCGAGGTCGCCACCAGGATCAAGGCCGTGGACAGGATCGACCAGATCGGATCGAGCTCCACCTTTGGCAGAAAGGCGAGCGCGATACTCAGGAACGTGCCCAGCAAGGCCGAGATCCGCGTCTCAATACCCTTCGACTTCATGATGGGGGCCAACCGGGTTATGGTCGTCACTGCAACCAAGCTAAGAAAAAGCACGTTTGCGATGTAGGCCGCGGCCGTCAGCAGCTCGCGAAAGCTCTCCACCGGAAGCAGGTGAGGAATGCCAACGATGCCGAGAAGAGCAGCTCCGCCGTAGATAAGGATGAGTGCAGCTCTTGCGGTCCAATCCAGAAATGGACTGGTGGCGTCGCGGGATCTAGCAGAGATTACCTGGCCGAGTTTTACGTCAGTCACAGCACAGATCTCGCCGTTCAGAAGACGAGATCACTAAAAGCGATGTCTGCGGAGAGGTCAAGGAGCCGGCCATCCTCTGGAGGCACCCCATCTTGACGACCGAGTTCCCGCTTTCCGCAGCGTCCTTGCCTATCATCAAGATATGATTGAACCGTTTCAGCGCTGCCGACACGCATGTAAAAGGCATCTATTTGAACAGTAGTATTGCCATGCATGTACGCGGTTTCACAAAATTAGCTCGAATTTGCTTTTTCCTCGTCGCACTGTTGCTCGCTCAGCCGGCAACGGCTGCAAATCGGGTCGCGCTCGTCATTGGCAATTCTGCATACAAGAACGCAGCGCCCCTTTCGAACCCGATCAACGACGCCCAGATTGTCGAGGCGACGCTGAAGCATGCGGGTTTTGACGTGGTCCAAACCCACCTGGATCTTCAAGCGGCCGAAATGCGGCGTACGCTGCGCGATTTTGCCGACCAGTCTCGCGACGCAGATGTGGCTGTCGTCTATTATGCCGGTCACGGCATCGAGATCGAGGGTACGAACTACCTGATCCCGGTCGATGCCACGCTCGAGCGCGATACGGACGTCTACGACGAGGCGTTTTCGCTCGAGCGGATTCTGCTGGCCGTCGAACCGGCAAGGCAATTGCGGCTTGTGATTCTCGACGCCTGCCGCAACAATCCTTTCTCTGACAAAATGAAACGAACGGTTGGCTCACGGGCGATCAGCCGGGGCCTCGCCCGCATTGAGCCGGCGAGCTCGAACACGCTGGTGGCCTTCGCTGCCAAGGCTGGCTCAACGGCCTCGGACGGCAACAGCAAGAACAGTCCGTACGCGACAGCACTGGTGAAATATATCGGAACTCCCGGCCTGGATTTGCGCAGGGTGTTCGGTTTCGTCCGCGACGACGTCATGAAAGCAACCGGGAATCGGCAGGAGCCGTACGTCTATGGCACGCTCGGGGGCGATGATGTGCCGCTGGTGCCGGCCAGGGAAACCATCAGGGAAGCCGCCAAGGAGATCGCCAGAGAACCCGTCCCAGCAGCAATGCCGCGGTCCGAAATGCGGCACGACTATGAACTCGCGCTGCAGGTCGGCAACAAGGATGCAATGAACTATTTCATTGCCCAGTATCCGGACAGCTACTACGCAAACTTGGCAAAGCTTCAGCTCGCCAAGATCGATGCGGAGGAAAAGCGTGCCGCGGCGGCCGAAAAAGCCCGCCAAGCCGAACAGGAACAGGCCCGGCTCGTCAACCAGGGCGCTCAACAGACGCAGCTCGCCAAGGCGGCTTCGGAGTTGAAAGCGGCGCAGGAGGCTCGGGCCGCCGCCGAGGCAGCCAAGGAAGCTGCGCAGCAACAGGCCATTCAGGCCGAGCAGCGACGTGTCGCGGCTGAGGGTGCCGCTGCTGCCACAAGGAACAGCACGCCGATTACTCCCTCCGCGCCGGACCAGCCACGAGAACCGAACGCAAATACGGATACCAAGGTGGCCGCGCTGCCCAATCCGCAAGCACCCGTGCAGTTAACAGCGCCGGCTGAGCTCGCAAAGTCAGTACAGACCGAATTGCACCGAGTTGGTTGCTTCACAGGATCGGCCGATGGGGAATGGGATACGGCGTCGCGTCGTTCGCTTGAGCGGTTCAACCAGAACGCCGGCACTAGGTTCGATGCCAAAGCCGCGAGCGCAGATGCGCTTGACGCGATCAAGCTCAAGACTGCACGAGTTTGTCCCTTAATTTGCGGACCCGGCCTCAAACGAGACGGCGATCGCTGCGTCAAGATTAGCTGTGCCGCAGGCTATTTCCTCAATGACGATAATGAATGTGAGAAACGCAAGGCACGTCATGTCCCGTCCGCCAAGCTTGAGCGCAGGAACGGGGATCGCGACGAGGAACCTCCGGCAAGACCCGCAAGACCGAAGGCCGAGGCCAACGCAGGCAAAAAGGGCGACGGCGGAGTGCCCTTCATGCCCTTCTTCCTACCCTGACGAGATCGCCGCCGCATTCTGGGTGTGACGTTGCGCTGTTCCGGTAGTAAGTTGTACGGGCGAACGACACTGAGGCGAGAGCAGAGTCCGCTTCGATTTGGCAATGAATGGGCAGCCCGCTGTTTAAGGGCTGCGCCTCTTAGGCGGATAGCCGGTTGAACTCAAGCCGCGTCAGCGGGATCAAACTCGACGGCGCGGGCCGGCCTGTCCTTTCGGCCGCGATCAGGATTGTGCCACTGCCGCAAAAGGGATCAAGAACCAGGTTTCCTCGCTTCGAGCAGTCCTTGATGGCGTCCGCCACCAGCGCCACCGGCTTAACGGTGGGATGCATCGCCAATTCGTCCAATCGTCCGGGGCGCATCGTATTCACACCGTCATAGTCCCAGACATTACTGCGGTGCCGGCCATACTGGCCGAGTTCGAAATCCGTGTCCCTACCGCGACCGAGGCAGCGCGCCAAATGTCAGGTTGACATGCACGTCGATGAGACTCGGCATCAGCGTCTGGCCCTTGCCATCGACAACTCTCGTGCCATCAGATGCTTTCATGGCGGGGCCGATTGTTGAGATGACGTTGCCCTTAACGAGGACATTGGTCGGAGCGTCCGAGGCGTCCATTGACAACATCAAGCACACGGACGTCTTGAAGGAGCGTGTCGCTAGATTGCTGCGCGAGAGCGACAGTAGAAATGAGCGCGAACATGACGCTTGTAACGATCCTTGGGAAGCGGCGCTCCGCCCACGATCTCGTCCAGTTCGTCCCTCGACATCTGTCGAGACGCTTCCATCTCCTGGTGGAAGCGATCGCTCGTCGCGTGCGCCAGCGTGGTTTCCTTGAACGAATGGAGTTCCAGGTCGGGTCCGGACTTAACCTATCTGAGTGCAAACAAGCTGACGGAACTTACTCTAACGCGAACCAAGCAGGTTGAAGGATCGTCGGGGAAATGAACAAACCACCGTTGATCATCATCAACGTGTCGAACCCTGCGGCGTTTTCAGGAGAAGGCACCATCATTGTGCTCGAATACACCGACGAAGATGCCGCAATGAGGGCGGCCCGCAAGATCGCTTTGGAAACTGGACGCAGCGTGATCGTACGCGATGAACATGCGCGCGTGATCGAAGCGATACCAGCTCACACGGCACATTGAAGCGATTGGAGGCTGCCTCAAAGCGTGGGTATGACCTCATGAAGAAAAGACGACGATGCCGCGTTAAACAGACTGAAGCTCTCGAAGCCCGACTTATCGGTCGCGCAATGCATTTGCGCGAAGTAGCCCGACGGAAGCCCCCGGCATTCAACACGAGAAATTGCTTCGGCTGGCTCGTCAGGCCGAGATGGCCGCCGAAATGACCGAATTCCTAAAGGCGGCGGCCTGATCCCTAAGACACCTTCGGCCGATACAGGCATCTGCCGTAAAGGCCGCATGAGTTCCGACGCTGATGGTAGAAACGCACCGGGTGACAGGGCTTCACCCGGTGCGACACCTTGACCAGCCACGATGCGCTGAGAACGCTTTGGTCAAGGGTTTGGCGCCCTAGGCATCACGACGAGGGCGTCAAAGCCGTTTTAACGGACTCAAAAGTCGTCTTCAGCTGCGTGCCAACACCGCTCACTGCCCCGATGATCGCAATCGCGATGCCCGTCGCAATCAGCCCGTACTCAATCGCAGTAGCTCCCGACTCGTCCTTCAAGAACGCATTAAAAACAGTCTTCATGATTGTACCTGCCCAGTTTCTATCGAGACGCATTGTCGCGTCCAGAAACGAACTAGGGTTGCAAAGCCTAAGGTTGTTTAAATCGCCGATGCGCACCGATTTGCGAGACAATCGAATTAAATTACGACTCGAATTTTCGAGAGGCTTCCGACCGGATGTGATCGTTAGGTATGCATGAAACTGGAACCAGTCACAACAGCGAACAAATCGCGGAAGTTGCAACGACTTAGATCATACCTTTCGAAAGGCGAAGCTATCGTGGATGTGATCCGCGCGTGTTTGATTGCACTCATGCTGCGTCACGCCGCCGACGCATGCGACAATAGTCGTGCGACAACTTGACGCTGCAGTAACTCTATCGGCTCGCGTAATGAGATACCTCCGCGTAAGTAGAGAAAGGTATAATCGCACAACTAGAGAATGTCCGAGGTTCGGCTCCCTCTTCGAACGTCTCGAACCGCAGCGCTCATTTCATTGCGCGGCGCGCGCACTCGACGAGATGCAGTGATGAACGCACTATCAGCACATTGCTTCCGAAATAAGGGCCGATCGTCCGGATGACGGAACACCGCTCCACCCGCAGCAATCGCCGTCCTAGAGACGGGCGATTCCCCCGTGATCGGAAGCGCGCCTAGTTACCCGGGACGCCTATCGTGCCCGTCCCTCGCAACATCGAAATGAAGGAAATCCCTGACGGATTGGAATAACGACTACACCCACGCTGGTCTGGGGAGGAAGCAACGTGAAAGACTCGCGTTCGCGAACGTCCAGCAGTCGTTCGCACCGACAAGATCAAGCCGAAGATCGCCGCAAAAGCCCTATCAGAAAGAACCCCGAAAAGGGAAACGAGGGAGATCACGGTGCATGGCTTGAGATCAAGAATTCGACGCCTCATGCTGCAAACCCCGTCCTTCCGCGAAATCTGCGACGAACCGAAACGCGCGAACACCTCAGCGTCCGGCATCCTCGTCAGCAGCGTCCACACGGACACGAAGGAGACCATCCTGGTCGAAAGAGGGATTGCTCGACGCGCAGCAGCTTGAACCGGGAAGGATGAGCGGGGGATCCTAGTCTCGCTGTGATCGTTGAAAGCTTGGTATCGAATGTCGCGATGGCAACAGCTATCAACTTGCGCCGCGTCCAAGGAGGCGAACCGTCCGACTATTTTGGCTGAAGTTTTGCTTTCACAAGCTGTGTCAGTTCCTCGTAGCCGGCCCTTGTGAGGTGAAGGAGGTCTTCGCGATAATTGGCGCAGGGCGTATGGCCTTGGCAGGCGATAGCCGATGCATCGAGAGTTTGATAACTCGAGACTACCTTCTCCCGCGCCAGCAGCGATGCGTTAACTTCTGCAATCGTTTGCTCGGCACCCTCCATGTTCGGACCACGCGGCAGGATGAGGATTTGGACCAAACGAGCCTTTGGCCATATCCGACTGATCCGGCTGAAAAGATGATCAAAGGCAAGACTGACGCCGCACGCTTTGTCCAAGTACACATTGTTTGTGCCAAGCAGCAGAATGATTAGCTTAGGATGCACGCGTTTGAGTTGCTGTTCTGATGAGGTCAACAGCCATAGCGTATTTTGGATGCGATCTCGACCTACCCCCAGGTTCAGCACGGGCTGTTCCATGGCAAGAGAAGATGTAAGGTCTTCAGGCCAGGCCTGGACCAGCGAGTCACCGAGCAAAATGACCGAAGCTTCGGCGGGCAGAGAGCCGATGTTCTTCAGATCGCGCCGAAGCGCAATCGCGGAGTCGGGGAGGATCGGCGTTGACGCAATCTGTTGGTCGGCCTCATCGCACGCCGAGGTTGACAATGGTGCAGCTACACCTGATGAATATATTGCCGTTGCAACGATTGACAATGCAACCTGGATGGTTCGGCGTTTGAGCATGTGCTGAGAGCCGGTTAGGGGGGCCAATGACGACGCGGATTGCAATTTTGGGCCAATCCAACAGCGTGCTCAAGGAAGGCTTCTTCAACAAATTTTTAGAGCGACACCAGCCGGAAATGGTGTCGATGGGACGCGTTGGAGCGAGCGCTTCGCTTATTGGCCCATACTTCGCCGGTCCTTTATTTTTTCGTAATGCGGAATTTTGCATTGTCGATATGTGTGTGGTCGATTACTCGCTGTTGTCGGCCGGTGCAATCGGGCTCTACGACATCGTGAAATGGATCGAGTGGATTGGGCATAGCGCCAAGAAGAGCGGATGCGAGCCGATTTTCGTTTGCATCCCGGTCAGCAACATTGAGTTATCCAGAAACGTGATCTCGCACTGCATCTCGATCTTTGAAAGAAACGAGTGGTTCTATCTGGATGTCCGGGATTGTATTGCCCACCATCTCAAGGGCGGAACCAGAACACCGGAACAGCTCTACAAGGATTCGAGTCATCCCGGAGTTGAGCTTTCCGAGGTGATTGCCGATGGCATTGCGCAATTGATCGGCGAGATACGATCCATGCCGATGGTTGCGCTGGACAAGACTTTTCCCATCACGCGATTTGAGGTGATCAACCTGGAGGGACGGGTTGAGGCACCCCGCGCATATTACAAGGGGTCGTTGATCGAATTTCGGGGGGTGCGGCTGGAACGAGGGAAGACCTATGAGCTAAAGGTCGGGAGCATCAGCGCATTGAGTGGCATGATGGTTAACTCCTGCGCTTGCAAGGGCGTAATTGAAATCGAGGGGGACCGGAAATTCTATAAGAATCTTCGACTGCGGCCGTACAATCCGACTAACTTTGAGGCGCGTCTGGTTCCCATTTGCAAGCCACTCCGGGATGGAGAGGGAGTCATCAGGTTTTCGTTTGCAGATGGTTCCGTCGCAGAAAGCGACACCACCTTCCAGAGCCTGAAGAAGCCTGAAGATGATCTGGGTTTCGTTGAAGTAGCAGACGTCGTCGTGGAAAGGGGCTATGACCTTTTCACCTACAGGTCGACGCGACCGGCAAATGGGCAAGCGCTGCGCTGGACACCCAAGAGCGCAGGCGCGTAACGAAGCGGCGCGGCTCGGGACGACTCCCGCCGGCTCGCCGCTCAAGACGCTCTGTATGTATGTCCCGATGGTCTGGCCGTTCGCTAGCGTTCGCTTACTCATTTATACTGAAAGGCCCGATCGCTAGGAGCTGCCGTCTCAGTTGGCGGCTTCTTCATTGGCATGCGGAGCCGGTTAGTCGACAAACAGCGCTACGAGTGCACAAGTAAAGCCCACCACGAGGAGGCTGGCGGCCGTTATGGTGGCCAGATCAATCGCCCCGCGGCGGCCGACCAAATCGAAGTGCCTGGAGTGATCTTCGTCTCGATAGATTTGAAGGTGCATGGCAACCTCCTGCGCGTCCGCACACCGCCTCAACCGCGTCCGGTACGCCGGGCGAGCACTTGCGCGACGTGGGACGCGGAGGTTGATGCTCGCTTTCTCTGGCCTCTAAAACGCTGGTACTCGGCACTGGCCCCGTCGGGCACCGGCACTGTCGGCTCTGGTTGTGAAGGCGCTGGTGGCGCGAGAGCCGCTTCGATCGCCCAATTATGATCCCTCGCAAGCGGATAGGCAAGAGACTGCTTTGCATTCAACTCGCATGGGGGCACCAATCCGCAGAATACGGCCCCACGAGCGTTGACGCTCGACCAAATCGTTCCAGAACCAGCTGTAGTGGTGACGTTCACGGCAACCGTAACGGATAGGAATTAAGTGCGGTCAATGGGAGAGTTCTCCTTGATCCAGAATACCTCCAGCTGCTGCACATCCGAAATTGCGGAAATCAGAGATGTATGATGTCAAGTTGCCTGCATCGTGCGATGTGCTAAACGGCGCGCCTATCGATGAAGGAACGATGCGTGGCCAAGAATAGAAAACTAATCCGTCGTAGGTGGACGACAGTCGATGTTCGCGACCTAAAGGCGCTCGCAAAGCAGAAGCTGGGCGCCGCGAAGATCGCAAGGAAGCTGAAGCGCACGCGGAGCGCTACGATCGCGAAGGCATTTACCCTTGGTGTGTCGCTCAGCAGGCATAGGCCCCGCGGTTTATGGTCCTCAGTCGCGCTTCTCCGCGCAACGGTCCCGTCAGGATAAATTGGCCGTTCGAGCACACGCGCGACTACGTTAACGAGGCTCAGAATTCTGCCGGGCGTGACCAGGGGGAGGGCCGACGCGTAATACCGTGCGGCAGCGGCCCTACTCTGGCGAGACGTTGGCGTTCAAATGATTTTGGAGCTCATTGCGGTCACACTTGGAGAGGCCTTCTCATGTTGCTTGCCCGCTAACTGGACGCAAGCCGCGCGCCGCTCGCCTGCAGGAGACGACGTTCGTCAATTCAGCAATCTCTTCCTTGGATCGCTTCCGACCGAGAACCAGGTTGGCAACGACACGACAATCACTCTGGATGTCGACGACGCAATTCTTCGCAAGAATGTGGTTGCAGCGAATTTGCAGGTCTCCTTATGCATCCATAAGCGATGCATCGCGCTGATGCATTGAGTCGACCTTGCGATGACGGTTGAACATATTTCTCGCACTTTAGGTGATCTGGTCTCATTTACGACGTGAGGCTGAAACAAAGCCAGCCTGGCTGCGGCGTTCAGATGTTTCCGACGACGTCAGCAACGCGATCAGGCGTTGCGCCGGCGATGCCGACGACGCATGTGCGGGGATGGCAGCCGTGTACATGGTCGCGAGCCCGCATTCCGACGGCAAGGCGCCCGACAGCACGACGCCAATGGTGCTGATGATCTCGGTCGATTGCGTGCAACCGATCGGCTGCCGGTCATTGGACTCCGCCAGATGCCGCATCGCGGTCGCGCCATTCGGAAAGATTCTCAGTCGATCCGCGACGACATCAGCGATGCCGAGCTGCGCGAGCACCTTGGCGACATGAATTCCGGCGGTCGATGCCTTGGTATCGGGCACGAAGATTGCGTCCGCGGCGAGCAATGCCGCGCGCAGGCTGGCCGCGTCGTCGGCGCTGACCGACGGATCGCCGGCCCGGACGGCAAGGGCGGTTTCCACACGGCCGATATCCGTGATCGAGCTGCGCAAAACCAGCCCTTCGTTGGCCAGCTTTGCGATAAGGGCAGCGGTCAGGATGACGATGTCGGTCGGTACCCCGGCGCGTAATCTGTCGGCCATAGCGCCGACTGCACCAAAATCGCCGGCAATGCCGAGGCCGGTTTCGGCTTCAAATGCGGGTGCAAGGCTGCGCACCAGGCCCTGCGCCGCCCCGCCACTCAGGATGTTCAACGTCTTCATGCGCCCTGTTCCTTCGCTCGCGGACTCGCCGCTGCGTGCTTAATGGGGCTTGTTCAATCTCTTGACGACGTCTGCCCACTTCACGATATCGGCGCGCAGGAATTTGTCGAACGCCTCCGGCGTCATGGTCATCGCCGCCGCGCCTTGCGCGGCCCAGAGCCTCTCGACCTCCGGCCGCCTGATCGCCGCGTTCACTGCCGCGTTGAGCTTGTCGATGATTGGCTTCGGCGTACCCGCCGGGGCCATCAGGCCGAGCCAGATCGTTGCCTCATAGCCGGGCACGCCCGCCTCGGTCACCGTCGGAACGTTGGGCAGCACCGTCGAACGAATCTTGCCGGTTGTTGCGAGCGCTCGCACCTGGTTTTCGGCGACGTTCGGCGCCATCGCTGGAACGGCATCGATCATCATCTGGACCTGGCCGCCGATGACCCCGCCGCGGGCTTCGCCGCTGTTGCGGTAGGGCACGTGCACGACGTCGATCCCCGCCATGGCTTTGAACAACTCGCCCGCCATGTGATACGGCGTGCCCTGACCTGACGACGCATAGTTCAGCTTTCCGGGCTGGGCCTTTGCGAGCGCGATGAAGTCCTGCAAGGTGTTTGCCTGCACGGCGGGGTGGACCACGATCACGAGATCCGAAGTGTTCAAGGACGCGATCGGCGTCAGGTTGCGCATCAACGCATAGTGGCGCTGCGGTACCAGCGATTCGTTTGCGGTCTGGGTGTTCGACATCATCAGAAGGGTGTAGCCGTCGGCAGGCGCCTTTGCGACCTCGAGCGTGCCGATCACGCCGCCGGCGCCGGTGCGGTTTTCCACCACGAAGGGCTGGCCGAGGCTTTCCTGCAAGATGCCGCCGACTTGTCGCGCGACGACGTCGGCCGGACCGCCGGGACCAAAGGGAACGATGATCCTGACCGGCCGCGCAGGATAGTCTTCGGCCTCAGCATATGAGCCTGACATGGACACGGTCAGCAACGCCGCGACAAACACCAAGGCGTATCGCAGGCTCGCCATTGACTGAATCCCCCAACTTTAGTCTTGTTTCTTGATCAGAAGTCTAGCTGCAACTTGAAGCTTCTGTCGACGACAGACTCCGTTTTCGCGCATCGGAATAAGAGCGGGAGGACGGTGTACTCAAACTTCGCCATCGCGTGCGGGGAATCATATGAGGAAACATCCTGGGCTATCGCGCCGCGACATGCTGAAGGGCTCGGGCGCGGTGCTGGCTGGGGCCGCCCTTTCAACGCGCGTGATGGCCGCCGCGCCACCTGCGGAACCGGTGACGCCGACGTTGATCGAGGCGGCGAAGAAAGAGGGGCAGGTCGTCTATTACACCTCGACCGATCTGCCGGTTGCCGAGAAGTTGGCAAGGGCATTTGAAGCCAAATATCCCGATATCACCGTGCGCGTCGAACGCACCGGTGCGGAGCGTGTGTTCCAGCGGGTCGGCCAGGAATATTCCAGCAACATTCATGCCGTCGACGTCGTCAATTCCTCCGACGCCGCACATTTCATCGTGTGGAAGCGCGACGGCATTCTCGCGCCCTATGTTCCGGAGGAGGTCGCAAAATACTACCCCGAGGAGCATCGCGACGCGGACGGGCAATTCGCAAGCTTCCGGGTCTGGTTGTCGATCATTGCCTACAACACCAATCTCGTGAAGGCCGAGGAGGCGCCCCAGAGCTTTGCCGATCTGCTGGATCCGAAATGGAAGGGCAAGATCGTCAAGGCGCATCCCGGCTATAGCGGCACCATCATGACCGCAACCTATCAGATGCAGCGCGATCTCGGCTGGAGCTTCTTCGAGAAGCTGGCCAAGCAGAACATCATGCAGGTGCAGTCCTCGACGGATCCACCCAAGAAGCTCGATCTCGGCGAGCGAGCGGTGATGGCCGACGGCAACGAGTACAACATCTTTCAGCTGAAGGAGGCTGGCCGCCCGGTCGAGCCGGTCTACGCCACCGAGGGGTCGCCGATCATCGTCGGCCCCAACGGGATCTTCAAGGACTGTCCGCACCCGAATGCCGCCAGGCTGTTTCAGTCCTTCGCGCTCGGGCGTGAGGGCCAGCAGCTCAATGTCGAGATCGGCGGCCTCAGATCCGTCCACGCGCAGGCCAAGGAGAAGGCTGGACGCAGGCCGCTAAAGGACATCAAGACGATGAAGGACGATCCGGTGGCGGTGGAGCGGGAAGGGGAATCGATCAAATCGCATTATACCCGCATCTTCCGAGTCTGATGGGACAGCTCAGACCAATAACTGCCCGTCCGGGCGCCTGCCGCATGGCACGTGCCCGGATTTCGCGCGAGCTGGGTCAATAATGCCCCTCGGCGGAGGCGGCGTTTGATGTTACCAATTTGGCCATGAACCAGCATGCCAAGGTCGACATCCGCCATTCCACCTGTCCGCACGACTGCCCCTCGGCATGTGCGCTCGACGTCGAGGTGATCGAGGGACGCTCGATCGGCAGGGTACGCGGCTCCAAGCAGCAGACTTATACGGCCGGCGTGGTCTGCGCCAAGGTGGCGCGCTATGCCGAGCGGATTCATCACGCCGAGCGGCTGATGTATCCGCTGCGCCGGACCGGGCCGAAGGGCTCCGGCCAGTTCGAGCGGATCTCCTGGGACGAGGCGCTGGACGAGATCGCTGCGCGCTTCGACGCGGCCGAGCGGGAATTCGGCGCCGAGTCGGTCTGGCCTTACTATTACGCCGGCACCATGGGGCTGGTGATGCGCGACGGCCTCAACCGGCTGTCGCATGTGAAGAAGTATTCGCGCTTCTACGGCACGATCTGCGCGACCATCGCGCGCATCGGCTTTGCCGCCGGGACCGGCAAGATCGCCGGCGTCGATCCCCGCGAGATGGGCGTCTCCGACCTCATCGTGATCTGGGGCACCAATCCGGTGAACACCCAGGTCAACGTGATGACGCATGCATCCCGCGCGCGCAAGGAGCGTGGCGCGAAGATTGCGGCCGTCGACGTCTACAATAACGAGACCATGAAGCAGGCCGACATCAAGATCCTGCTGCGGCCGGGGACCGATGGCGCGTTCGCCTGCGCCGTGATGCATGTGCTGTTCCGCGAGGGATTTGCCGATCGCGACTATCTTGCGCGCTATACCGATTGCCCCGACGAGCTGGAAGCGCATCTGAAGACCCGCACGCCGGAATGGGCTTCAGCGATCTCGGGCGTACCGGTCGAGGAGATCGAGGCGTTCGCGCGGCTGGTCGGACAGACCAAGCGCTCGTTCTTCCGTCTTGGCTACGGCTTCACCCGCAGCCGCAACGGCGCCGCCCAGATGCACGCTGCGTCGTGCACCCCCGCCGTGACCGGCGCCTGGCAATATGAGGGCGGCGGCGCGTTCTTCAACAACGCCGCAATCTGGCGCTTCGACGAGTCGATTATCGAAGGCCACGACGCGATCGATCCCGCTACACGGGTGCTCGATCAGTCCAAGATCGGCCGCATCCTCACCGGCGATTCCGAAGCGCTGCGCGGCGGCGGGCCGGTCAAGGCGATGCTGATCCAGAACACCAACCCAATGACGGTGGCGCCCGAGCAGGCGCTGGTGCGCCAGGGCTTTGCCCGCGAGGATCTGTTCGTCGCGGTGCACGAGCAGTTCATGACCGAGACGGCCCAGATGGCCGATATCGTGCTGCCGGCGACGATGTTCATGGAGCACGACGACCTCTATTACGGCGGCGGTCATCAGCACATCTCGGTCGGCCCGAAGCTGATCGATCCGCCCGGCGAGTGCCGTTCCAATCACGAGGTGATGCAGGGGCTCGGCCGCAGGCTCAATGCCGTGCATCCCGGCTTCGACATGACGCCGCGCCAGCTGATCGATGCGACCTTGAAGAAGAGCGGCCACGGCACGATCGAGGCGCTGGAGGCCGACATTTGGCGCGACCTGCAGCCCGATTTCCGCACGTCGCATTACCTCGACGGCTTCGCTCACGCAGACAAGAAGTTCCACTTCAAGGTCGACTGGGGCAAGGTCCCTGTCGGGGCCGGCGGGCTGATGGGCGCGTGGGACAAGATGCCCTCGCTGCCCGACCACTGGACCATCATCGAGGAGGCGGACGCGCAGCACCCGTTCCGACTCGCGACCTCGCCCTCGCGCAGCTTCCTCAACACCAGCTTCAACGAGACGCCGTCGTCGCAGGCCCGCGAGGGCGCGCCGACCGTGATGATCCATCCCGACGATGCGGCTGATCTCTCGATCGCCGACGGCGACGCGGTGACGCTCGGCAACATGCGCGGCGAGACCACGCTGACCGCAAAGCTGTTCGATGGCGTTCGCCGCGGCGTGCTGATCGCCGAGTCGATCCATCCGAACAAGTCCCACATCGGCGGGCGCGGCATCAACATGCTGACCGGGGCGGAGGCCGTCGCACCGCTCGGCGGCGCCGCGTTCCACGACAACAAGGTCTGGATCCGGAAGGCATCGGCCGCCGCATAAATCCTGCTTGCAGTCGCCGCCGATCCTGCCGCAAATGTCGGCTGACAACGGCACATTGGCCAAGAAAACAGGCAGGAAACATGACCGACAACAGCGTTCTTTTCGAAAAGCGCGGGCAGGCGTTCTGGATCACCATCAACCGTCCAGACAAACGCAACGCGCTCAATGCCGGTGTGATCGCCGGCATCGCCAAGGGCTATCGCGAAGCGCATGACGACAAGGACGTCCGCGTCATCGTGCTGACCGGCGCGGGCGACAAGGCGTTCTGCGCCGGCGCCGACCTGCAGAACAGCGGCGCGGCCTTCTCGATGGATTTCTCGCGCCCCAATGTCGACTATGCCGACCTGCTGCGGCTGTCGCAGAGCGCGACCAAGCCCGCGATCGCGCGGGTCGGCGGCGTCTGCATGGCCGGCGGCATGGGCCTGTTGTGCATGACCGACATGGCGGTGGCTGCCGATGGCGTGATCTTCGGTCTGCCGGAGGTGAAGGTCGGCGTGTTCCCGATGCAGGTGCTGAGCCTGCTGCAATCGATCGCCCCGCCGCGCCTCGTCAACGAATGGGCGCTGACCGGCGAGCCGTTCGACGCCAGGTCCGCCCAGGCCGCGGGCCTTCTCAACTATGTGGTGCCGGCGGCCGAGCTCGACGCCAAGGTCGATTGGCTGATCGGCCGCATCGTCGACAAGTCGCCGACGGCGATCCGTCGCGGCAAATACGCGATGCGGGCGATCGCCTCGATGTCGTTCGACGAAAGCATCGCCTACACCGAAAGCCAGATCGCGCTGCTCGCGATGACCGAGGATGCCAAGGAAGGCCTCAAGGCCTTCGGCGAGAAGCGCAAGCCGACCTGGACCGGCCGCTAGGCGGCAGACCGATCGCAAGCGTTCCTTGACGCGAAATCGTGTCAGTTGATTGGAACGAGGGCATCATGCGACGCGAGCGCAGAATCTGATGAGAGGGCCGTTCTGGTTCGTTCCTCTCGGCGCTTTTTTGCGGCCGCGATCAACTGCTTCCGCGTGCGTTTGGCATAGGTTGGGAGTTGTTGTCTCGAGCGATGGCGGCCGGCGGCGCGTAGTTCAGCGTCCGTGAGATCGCTATCGGCACCTTCCGTGAAACCGCCGTGACGAAAGGAGGTAAATGAGAGTTCATGCCGAAGACCAGCTGCTATGACTATTTTTTTGACCACATGGCGAAGATAGCGAAGGTCCTTACGCTCGGTCATCCATGGGATCAAGGCAGACGATTTGCGATGGGCATGATCACGGCGGAACACCAATCCTGAAACGACAGAGCCTTTGATCGCATCGAGTTCCGCCACCAACTCGGGGAAGAGGGGCCCGCCCTTGTCATCGAACAGAGGCCACCAGGCTTCCTCGTTATTCTTTGGATGCACAATCCTTACACTGTTTGACCGCTCTTTTGGCCGATAGTGCGCGATTTCGAAAGCGCCGAATACATGCTCCTCCCGTTGCAGCCACTCCCACGCCAATAGCGCGGCCGTTCCAATAGAGTGATATCCGAGCCGTTTCGCAGCTCGCCTGAAAGCGGCTAGTTCATCCCAGCTTGCCGTGGGTGTCTCCCGCATGGGCTGCCCAGGCGCACGGGATTTTAGGCCCATCCGCGAGAAGGGATTGACCTGTGGTACCATTGTTTCTTGCGCGCGTTGACCAACAAACCAGGCGCGTCTGCAAGCAGTCATAGCTGCATTTGCGAACCGTCGACGTTCGCGCTTGGCGGCGTTACCTTCTCTGTCCTTGTATTGCACGACGAGGAGCTTCGCGTAGACCGCGTCAACGAATGCTTTGGTGAAATCAGTGATCTGTTTCGAGCCGACGCGGCTGCCGTCTTTTAGTTCGTGATTGGCGAAGAGTTGCAGGCCTTGGCTGTATAAGCGCTGTGTCTTGTGATCGATGTCCCTCCATCGCTGGTGCGCCCGGAAGACGCTGACGAGCCAGTCGAAAGTGCCGGGCGCAGCGAGCACTGGAAGCATGTCGGTCAATCCTCCAGAACGCCAGCTGTCAAAAGCTGGCAGCAGAACACTTTCAGTTCGCTCGACCGCTGACGCGAAGTCTTGTCCCAACGCTTCAGCATGTACGGGGCACCCCTGCTCGCGGGCCCAAGTGGGTGGCTCGAAGAAGTAACCCGGCCGACCTCCCTTCAGTAGCTTCGAACGGAAATAGCGAGGAGGCCTCGACGTGGCATCGAGCGTATTCATACAAGAGAGGCCAGGTCCTCATTTTTTGATTTATCTGGTGCTGCTCCTCCGTATTGGGCACTGAAGTGATCGATGGCGGCTCTCGACCAGATTGGTTGTCGAGCCCGTCCAGTTCTGCGATGGGCAATTGGTGGCGGTGCCTCACCGCGGCCGACGGCACGCGCGAGTTCGCGCGTGTCCGCGAAACCCAGATAAGCAGCGGCCATGTCGGCAGGCATGAGTGCAGGCCAGGTGCCGATCGGTGGATAGCGGGCGGGAAGGGCGGCACGGGATGCCACGGATGTCAGCTCACGCGTCAATGCGACAACGGTCTACGCGCTGAAGCTATTGCAACGGCGTGATCCATTGGGCTCCTTGCTGACATGTGCTCATACCCCTCGTGCACCAACTCGAAGCACGAGGGAGCTGTGAGGTACAGTACCGTCAGAAGCTCATGCAGAAATTGGCGGGCTTGGCGTGCAAATAAGTGCTGGGCGTCGACGGTGCAGGCATGCGGCGCCGATGGCACAGCGATCGTCGCTCTCCATAAACATGCCGTTCAGGCCCGCGAGCGACTGCGAGTGCTGCGCAGGGCGGAGCAAGCTGAGCGGCAGTTCCTCGGCAAGAAGCCTGGCATCCACCACGGAAAACGCCGCTCGACGAGAGTCATATGATACTTGCGAATTGTCAGTTGGTATTCCGACACGTGCGTCGCTCATCTCGCATCTGGACTACAAGAGCGCTCTCGTTTGTCGGAATTGCGAAACGCCAGCCACCCAAGCTGCCCCGTGAGCGCGATGTTGATGAAGCAATTGCCACTAACTAGGTGAACGTCGCCCTAGCGGGCCGGGCTGTCGGCTGCGCTGAAACTCCGGCTTCGCCGGATTTTCACCCTTCGGGCGTCCATCCCTGACGCGATCGGCGCGGTCAGTTGGAGATCGTTGCCCGCGCATATGCGGCTGGAGGGACGGGTATAGAGTAAGAGGGCGGCGAAGGGAGGCCGTGACGGGTTGGAAGTTGCGAGAGAGGCTCGCGGCGCCCGTCGCGGAGACCCGCAATGTCCAAACACCATTCCCGGACGCACACCAGGGAAGACCGGTTAAGCCTGTATGACGAAATTACCAATAAGATCATCGCCGAGCTGGAGGCTGGCCATGTACCCTGGGTTCAGCCATGGGAGAACGCTGCAGAAAACGCGCTCCCGGTCATGCCGAAAAACGTCACGACGAATCGTCCGTACAGTGGCGTGAACGTCCTGATACTTTGGAGTACGGCCCGCGAGCGTGGATTCTCAAGTCAGCGCTGGCTTACCTACCGTCAGGCGCTCACGATCGGAAGTCACATCCGCAAGGGTGAACGTGGCACGACCATCGTTCACGCTGATCATTTCGTGCCGCGTGACGAAAGGATTCGCGCGTACGAGACCGGGGAGGCGGCGCAAGCCGTCCCATTTTTGAAACGATTTACCGTCTTCAATGTCGACCAATGCGATGGTGCACTCCCCATAGAAATAGCGACCGCTGCGCCACCGCAGCGACCCGACATGATTGAACCGACGATTGAAGCCTTAATCAAGGCGACCGGCATCGATTTCCGTATCGGTGGTAACCGTGCGTTCTACGCACCGTCTGATGACTATGTTCAAGTGCCGCCGCCTGCGGCCTACTTCGAGCCGATCAATTGGCACCGCACCGCGCTCCACGAACTGGGCCACGCGAGCGGTCATCCCTCGCGCCTCAACCGCGATCTTGGTGGTTGCTATGGTACGAAGAGATACGCATTGGAGGAATTGATTGCGGAGCTGTGCGCTGCATTCTGCTGCACATCACTCGGCATCGTACCGACTGTGCGCCACGCCGACTATATCGGCTCATGGCTTGAGATCCTGCGGGAGGATAACCGCGCAATTCTGCGTGCGGCATCGCAGGCGAGCAAAGCCGCCGACTTCTTGCTCGGATTCGTTCCGAAGCAATCCCTAGCCGCACCGACTATAGCCGTCAGAGTCGAGCAGGAAGCATGATCGGCATTTGGTGACTTACTCGAGAGGAAGAGGGCGGCGCGTGACGCCATGATGGGTTGGAGGCCGAGGGAGAGGTCCTTCGGTCGCCCGTCATGGGGACCTCAAATGACAGTGGCTGTCCAAACGAGAGTGCTTTCACCCTCATTTCAGAATCCGGTTGCTCGGGCAGGTAAAGAGGAGGTGGCCTAATGCGGTGCGATGCGTCCGAAATGGCACGTCGCCTCGCGTGTGAGGCCGAGGCGGTGTGTCGACACTATCTCTCCAACGGCTGCCGGCAGGGTCGCTATTGGGTCGTCGGAGATTGTAGAAATGCACCCGGCCGCTCGCTGTTCGTCCGGTTGAGCCAATCGCCCAAGAGGCCCGCCGGCAAGTGGACGGATGCCGCTACCGGGGAACATGGCGATCTTCTCGACATTATCAAGACTAGCTGCGGGTTGGTCGATTTCCGTGACGTCCTCGAGGAGGCGCGGCGGTTCCTGAACATGCCTCGATCCGATGCCCGACCGGTCGGTGCTGATCGTCTGCTGCGGCAAAGGGGATCTGTAGAGGCCGCACGTCGGCTCTTTACCATGTCACAGCCGATCGGTCGGACTGTGGCCCAAATCTATCTGCGGCAACGCGGCATTAAGCCCATCCGCGACGACGGCGCGCTGCGCTTTCATGCGCATTGCTACTATCGGCCCAACCTGGACTCTCCGCCCCTGTTCTGGCCGGCAATGATCGCTCGCGTGACCGATCTCAAGGGGCATTTCACCGGCGTACACCGGACCTGGCTTCATCCGTCGGGACAGGGCAAGGCGCCGGTCGAAACACCACGGCGTGCAATGGGCGATCTCCTCGGTAACGCAGTACGTTTCGGGTCAGTTGACGACGTGCTGGTGGCAGGCGAGGGCATCGAAACCGTGCTGTCGCTTCGTTGCGTGTTGCGGAGCATGCCGATGGTAGCAGCCCTTTCCGCCAACCACCTTGCCGCCCTACGGCTCCCGCTGTCGCTACGCAGGCTCTACATCGCGCGCGATGCGGACGCGGCTGGAATGGCGGCAGCGATAGCCTTGACGAGCCGCGCAGAGGCTGTCGGCATCGAGGTCTTCATTCTGTCGCCGAAGTTCGAGGACTTCAACGCTGATCTCTGCACGTTGGACGCTGAAGTATTCCGAGCGGCGTTACAGGAGCAGCTCGCTCCTCGGGACATAGTCCAGTTGCGGCCATGAATGAGCCGCGATCGATTCGAGATTGCGGCGATCTCTCGATCGCGGATCGTCGTGATCTGCCGATGCGAGATCACCTTTGCCGTGCGGGACCGCGCCACGGCCTTCTAGAGGGCGATCGGACGGCAGGTGGACCGGCCCTGCAATGGCTGCGCACGGCTATTTTCCGCCGGCCCTGCGGCCCTTTGCATCGCGAAGCAAAATAGCCGGCCTTCGCCATCCTCCGCTCCGCTTCGGCCCGCCGGCTTGCGCCTTTGGGTTCCGGTCCGCTCCGCCCGCCGTCTTTTGATCGCCACGAAGACCGCGATAGGCGCGGCCGATCAGGCAGAAGGAGCCTCACCATGACAACCGACCGTGACGAAACCGAGTTCGAACCGCAGCATGTCTCATCACCAACGCATCATTTGCTCAACGAGCTTCAGCTCTATAGCCACCGTCCCTTCGAGGACGAACTCGATCCCAGACCGCTTCCCGAGGGCAAAAGAATCGCGGGCGCCATTGCCGACATGTTCGACGCCCTGGTGGCGACCTTGAGGGACACCCGGCTCGAGCCCGACCTGGAGAACCTGCTTTGGTCGACCGTCAATCTGTTCCACCGTGCCACGGGCCGCATCGAACGTGAGCTCGACGACAATGAGCAGGCGCAACGCAGGAGCCAGTGTGAACAGAATGGATCGGAGGTTGAATCGGTTGAACTCGAACGGCTTACCGCCGAGGGCGTTACACTCATGGAACGCCGCAATGCCATGGAGCTCTTCCGTGAACTGGCCACCGATCAATTCGAGCTTCACACCGGCTCGCCCTGGCGTCCCCGCGCTGGGTCGTTGGTCAATCATCGCACGCTCACGTCGGCGATGATCGATAGCCGCGACTTCCTGGCTGCCAAGCATCGGGCCGAAACCGAGGCAATGTTGCCTTCGGGGTCCAAGATCGCGTTTACCGGAGGCTTCGATTTCAACAATCACCTCCTGATCTGGGATCGGCTCGACAAGGTTCATGCCAAGTACCCTGACATGGTCTTGTTGCACGGTGGATCTCCGAAAGGTGCAGAACTGATCGCCGCCAAATGGGCCACCAACCGCAAGGTGCCTCAGATCGCATTCAAGCCCGACTGGACCAAGCACGCCAAGGCGGCTCCGTTCAAGCGCAACGACGCAATCCTCGCACTGCTGCCAATCGGCGTCATACACTTCCCTGGCTCCGGAATACAAGACAACCTTGCCGACAAGGCCCGGAAGTTCGGCATTCCCGTCTGGAGATTCGGCGGTGTGTAACCGCCGCTTCATGCGCACCTCTTCATCAAGAGGCCCCTTAATGAACGTCTCGCCGGGGGTACTCGGGCCAGGGCCCGCCGTCATCTCCAATGCCGGCGTCGCTATCACTGCCTCTGTCCCGGGTACCCTCTTGACCGGTCTCGACGTCCGCGGGTTCACTTCGCTGCGCTCCGTCTGACACGCTATTTCATTTGAAGGCGGTGCGCTTTGCGCCCGCCTTGTCTTCTTGGCAACAGATGTTTTGGCGCTCTAACAATCGGCACCAAGGCTTGGCTTCAGATAACCATCCTTGTTGAGCCCGAAGGGTCTATCGGGGCCCTCGGGTCGGACGAACCTTAGCCAACTGTTTCTGCCAAGGCGCGGTGGGGATAAGTCGGTCTGTCGATCGAAATTGCTCGCGATCGAGGCGTTGATCGGTCCGCGGGATAGACCGCGGGTAACGTGGCCAACGTTGAGCGCTTGGTCCCTGACTTCTCCCACCTTGCTCGCACGATCAACGCAGTACACGGGCATCTCGTCGCAAATGCTCAAGGCGATCAATTACGCCTATTCCTTCGCGTCTGTTTCCGTCTCTTCGCCCGAACGCAGCGACATCTTGTGCAGCACAGCCGAGGTTGGCCAAGACTTCTCTGGAGGATGCCGTTCGATGACAGACCACCTGGCCTCTTGATGGCTTGATCTGGCCTAAGAGCGGCTGCGCCTCGATCGCCTGAACGCAACGCCGTGGGGCGACTTTCTTCCCCTGGGCTAACGCCCATTCCTCGCGGGACAAGAAAGTCTCCCCACTGGCGTCCTCCGCTGCGCTCCAGCCCGCATGCGGGTGCGTCGTCGCTCGTCTTTGGCCTGTAGATCGCCATCGAGGCCGCGATGGTCGCGCCTCGAAACATTAAGGAGAAGTGACATGGCTAACATCGGTTATTTCAAGAAGGTCGGCCGCGAGTTGCAGGGCGAGATCGTCACCCTGAGCCTCCAGACCAGGGGCGTCAGGATCGTACCCGAGACCAACCGATCCAACGACAATGCCCCGAGCCATCGCATCTTCGTTGGCCGCGCAGAGATCGGCGCCGCCTGGTCGAAGCGCTCCGAGGAGGGCCGCGACTACCTTTCGCTCAAGCTCGACGATCCCTCGTTCAACGCGCCGATCTACGCGAACCTGTTCGACGACGAGGAAGGTGACGGCTTTACCCTCATCTGGTCGCGGCTGCGCAAGAACGGCGACTGAGGTTCGACCGCTAAAAAAGAGCTCCGTCCGATCGGCCGGACGGGGCTCATTGCATCAGCAGTCAAGACATTGCCGGCCAAGCCGCGATTAAGGCATTAAACTAGCGCACTAGATAGCGACGAAGCGTCTGAACAGAGAGATTTACGTCATCTGTCTGTCAGCGCTGCTCTTGAAGATGAAGGTGTTCCGCGCTAATCCGTGTCAGCAATGCGTCTGGGATCGACCACGCACCGTAGGCCCGCGGCAGGCGTCTACCGCACTTTCCGAATTCCTGGCATCTTCGATCTTTGAGCCTTCCAGATCAGCGGCGGCGCAGAGTAAATGGTCTGGCACTGGCGGGCTCAAAGCGTGGAGGAATGTTCCCTTATAGCGTCAGCGCCCGTTTGAGATCGTCGTGCTCGAAAGCGCTGGCCATGCGGTTGATCTCGGCCGAGCGGGCGCCGACTGCCCTGGCCGTATCGCGCCAGGTCACGGTCACGGTCGCGACTTCTTTGATGATCGCGCGAGCCTGCGGCAACGTAAGTGCAAAAAATCCGGACGCTGCTTCCAGCAGGTCGAGTGAACAGGTGCCCTCGTCGAGATCGATGTTCGTCGTCAGCACCCGGGCCTTGAGATCAGTTGGAACGGGATTGAGATCATATGCCGGCGAGAGAGACCAGCCCGCCTTTCCAAGCCACAGGAAGCCGTGATTACGGAGGTGGTCGTCGACATTGGAGATCAGCACGTTGAAGGCGACACGCCGGTAGAGGGCATGAGCGTCTGTCCTTGCCTGAGCGCCGTGTTGGGCGAGGGCATCGACGATCTCGGGATAGCTGCCGCGCTCGCCATCCTTGGCGCCCATCATCGCCATCGCCGACAGGAACGGTATGCGGATCGTACCATTGCGGTCGAAGCGTCGCGATAACATGACCGGCTTGCCGGCGATGTCGATCAGCTCGTGCTGGGGAACGGCGATACCTGCCTTGCCGGCTAGCCGCAGAGCGATCTCTTCCCAGGTCTCTATGCTATAGTCATCGGTCTCCTTTGGAAATTTCGCGATGGAGAGGTGACCATGCTGGTCGATGACCGACGCCTTCGGACGTGCGCCGCCGAGGGAGGAGCCAGGGGCAAAGATGAGCTGGAGGTCCTCATCCGTTTCCTCATCCCGGAGAATCCGCTCGGTGATTTGGAGCAACCGACCAAGTTCAATCAGGGCAGGAACGCCGGCGCGAATTGGTCTCTGGAAAACCTCGTCGCCAGCCCAGCGGAAGCGGAGCGCGCCAAGCCGTGTCTCGTCGGCTACGCCGAGCAGGTAGTCACTTTCCGTGAGGGTGCGAACGGCTCGGCCTTCGTGTTCGGCCAGGCGACGCTCGGCGCGTTGCATGAGGCGACGACCCCAGGTATCCGGCGCCGAGTCTCCGATCGAGCCGAAAATCGCTAGCCCGGCACGTGGTGCGAAGGCACCGCGGGTCAGCGCCAGTGCTGGCTCCAGCGAGAAGCGGGCCGGATCCTCAAGCCATGTGCCGTCATACTCGAAGAGGATGGTCTCCGCGCCTCGGACACGATTGCTCCTCGCCAGCCCGATTGGGCGCGTGCGGCCGTCCAGGTCGATATGTACTTCGAAGTCAGCCATCGTGGGACGACCTGGCCGGCCGCTGGAGGTGGACGCGCTGGGGCAGATCCGCGCTAGCCAAAGCCCGCCCGACGCTGTCGTTGCTGATGTCGGCGATCTGATTCAGGCCGTCGAGCAAACCGAGCGCCTGGAGGACGCCGGCATAAATACCGATGCCGACGTTGGTGTCCCCGGCTTCGACCCTTTGCAATGTCGAGCGAGACGTGAAGGCGCGCTCGGCCACGACCGCCATCGGAAGCCGTCTACGTCGACGGGCATCATGGATGTCCGCCCCCAGCTTGCGCACCGCGCGCCGCACGGCGGCAGGGGGGGTATGTGGAGTGGGCATTTTGTCACCTTCGCACTACGAACTTGGTCAATATGTAGCACCAAGCTTACAATTTTCCCATGTGCGCCTTACTCAGAATAGGTGAAATAATACCGCCTTGGCGCCATCCACTGCATTTGTCCGTCCACGCCGCGGCGATCTAATTTAGACATGGATCACGACCAGCGCCGCCCTTAACGAGAGGCGAGCATCGTCAACGGCGCTGTTCTCGGCGCATCGTCGCCGTGATGGCGCCAGAGGCGCCGCTAACGAAGCCGTCTAGAAATGGCTGTCCAAGCAGACGTTCAGAGCGGTCTGGAAATGGGTGGGCGCCTAACGCTAGACGAAATTCAATGTCGGTGTCTGCCGCATCTGGTTTCGTCAGAGCCCTTGATTTTCGACAACGCGCGCATTTTTGTTCAGAGCAACACGTTTCCGCCAGAAGAGAATCGCGGTGCGGCTCTCTCATTGTCTCACGCAGATCCATGGCTTCCCCAAGGTAATGGCCACCACGCGCGAACGATGGTTGATCCGTTGGTCGAGAAACTCGTCGGCAAACCGTGCACTTGGGACGGCAGCAGTCTCCAGGACGCCGGTGCGCTGCGGGAAGTGAAGCGTATGTGGCTGTGCTCAAGGCCGCGGACAATCACGATTTCAGGTCGCTGTTGAAGTAGGCGCGCAGGCATAAACCGACTGGTCGTATCCTGACGAAGCCGGATCGGTTGCCGCGGCGCGCATCTGCGTTCGGCCCGGATCGACATATCGCGGATGTCGTAGCTGTCAGATTTCAAGACGAGCCTAGGCCTCGCAGCGCTTTAGGCGGCCTACGATGTGCTCGCCCAGCCTTCTTGAGCGAGTCGCCCGGCTCGGCCCCAATTGTTGGAACAAAGAGGTGGGCAGCAAGACGCTTGGGGGACCGAGCTTCTATCCGCATGAACCGCAACCTCTGGGGCGTCGAGAATTTCGAGGAGATGGCGATCCGCCATTCGAAATTCGCGGTGCAACGATTTGCGCACGAAGCGGCGCGCCAGCATTGGCGTGCTTTGCCAATTCGTCGCCGGGATCAAGGCCGCACGGGAGCGAATTGTAGCACGGACGGACGAGGACCGGGAGACCTTCCTCCGCAAAGGCGGGTTTTCCAAATCCGAGACGACGAAGATCATTGAAGTCGTTCTGGGCGAGGAAAACCGCAAGCCGGAAAGCATCTTTGATTTCGTGCAGGGCATCGCCGCATTTGCTCGCGGCAAGGCTCATCAGGACACTCGCCTTGAACTCGAGGGCATAGCCAAACGTTTGATGGAGCGTGCAATCTGATACTGTCAGCCGCGCAACCGGGAACGGTTGCGCGGCTTCGGTCGATGCCTTGGTGCGCCGCCACCGATCCGGCATGCTGATCAGTGGCGGTGACGCGTATCCGCGTCCGGCGCTCGCCCGGCCTCTGGCCCGGCTCGCGAAAGTCAGGCTCTACGACGGTTCAAAAATGGATTCCAGCGACCCGATCACTTCCGCTTAGCGGGTTTTGATCGTTCGCTTAGCGCGTCTTCATCTGGGAGAACGAGATCGACATGGCTGACGCCCAACGTGCCGGCGAGTTCAAACAAGGTTACGACAGTTGGATTACGGCGGCCGCGCTCCAGGTCACTGATATATTGCTGCGTGAAGCCGGACACTTCGGCGAATTTCTCTTGCGTGAAGCGCTTCTGCTTCCGCAGTCTTGCGAAATTCCGACCGACCAACTTGCGCATGTCCATGGGCGCAAGTTGCGTCTTTACATACTATGAGGTTTATCTCCTATAGTATGTATTTCGAGCTGCTCGCTGGTCGGCTGGGGCGCAATGAGGCCAAAATGAGACGTCGGGATAATCTCGGCCTTCCAGGAAGATTAGAATCACTCGCTGTTTCTTGGGACGCTTATGACAAAACCGCAGCTAGATCCTGACGTCGCAGATGTCGCACCGAATGAACCGGCGCTGACGGTCTATGACGAACAGCATGTCGTCACGTACATTCGCCTTCTGCAGGCGGAGGGTGAGGGAGCGGACTGGCGAGAGGTCGCTCGACTCGTTTTACATATCGATCCGGAGCGAGAGCCGGAACGTGCGCGGGCTGCATATCAGAGTCATCTTGCGCGCGCCAAATGGGTGACCGAGCAGGGGCGTCTCTTACGCGGCGCTGACGCAAAATAGAAGAAAACCGCCGATTGGAGGCTCGCAGCCAAAACTATTTTCTCCCGCTAACCGGTGGTCATTCTCGAGCACCACGTGGTGTCAAACTAGGGGCTTCCTACAACCGCCTCGTTCATAACTATTGCGCCGCAATCCTTGTGAGCTGCGTGCAATGGGGCGGAAGCAATGCCTGAATTCGACTGGCGATCGCCGGATTCGTTCAAGAGCCTAGAGAACGCTGAGATCACTCACATCGCCTGGGAAGGCCTTCGTATGAATGTGGACTACCAACGCGATTACGAAGCAATGATTGCGAGCAGCCCCGATGGCGAAGTGACCGAGGAGTTCAGGAGGAGATGGGGAATCTGCTTTCGCCCATGACCCGCAAAGCTCCTCCAAAGAACAGGCGATCTTTTGGACACCTGAGGTTCTAGCGTCCGTTGTCCCGGTGACAACCGTCACGGCTGTTGCGCACAAGTCCGCATCTCAGCCACTGCTCGACTTTACTGTTGGACAGGTATGCCACGCCGCTGACGGTTGGCACGCGGTACTGCACGTCGGCTCGGTGGAGCATCGCATCTGGTCGCAGCAGCCGCTGACCGCAGGCGCTCACTATGCAGCCGAGTTGCCGCTTGACCGCGATTTCGAAGCGCGCGCGCACGCTGCCACGCGGCTGTGGCGTGCGATGAATGGACGCGCGCCAGGACCCGGGTTTCACCGCTTGTCCAAATCACGGCGCGAACGATTATGCGCGGCTCTTCGCGCGGTCGCTGCGCATTTCTCCGGCGCGACTTATCGCAGCATCGCAGAGGTTCTGTTCGGGCAAAAGCGCATACCGGGTCGTGCCTGGAAAACGCACGATTTGCGTAGCCGAACCATCCGTCTCGTAAAAAGTGGCCTAGCGTTCGTGCGCGGAGGCTATCGCAAACTTCTGCGGCTCGAGCGGAAGGTCGAGTAACGCCACCCCCAGGGTGCCGAAAATCGACCCCTCAATATTCGGCATCCCCCTCCGAGAACTTGCTTCTCCAAGATGACCGCACACACGCCGGCGCTGCCATGCGCGGTGAGCTGTTATCTTGGAGTCCTCAAATGCCCGATCCGATGGCCGGTCTACCTCCGCGCTTCCTGCGTACACCGGAGGCCGCGCGTTACCTTGGCCTTTCCGGCCGCACGCTGGAGAAGCACCGCACCTACGGCACAGGGCCGACATATCGGAAGATTGGCGGACGTGTCGTCTACGCATTGGATGATCTAAAGGCCTGGGCCGATCTCGGCGCCAAGACGTCGACGTCCGACCCCGGGAAGGGGACGGTGCTGCCGGCCAAGAAACACCCGGTGCTGCGCCCGTATGCGGGCCAGGAACGTCGCTGATCGCCGCGTGAGAGCAGTGACAGTGCGGCGCAAACACCGTTCCGAACGCGACCAGCTTGAGCTCTTCCGGGCGCTACCCGGCGATCTTGCGCCGCGCGACGCGCAGGATCTGATGGCTTATCCGTTCTTTTCCTTCGCAAAAACAAAGCGGATTGTGCCGATCGACTTCCATACGGGTGCGATCGCCATTCGTGTCGAAGCTGTACAGGAACACGGCATGGCGACCATCTGGGATGCAGACGTCCTGATCTGGGCTGCGTCCCAGATCGTCGAAGCACGTGACGCCGGCCTGAAGACGTCGCGCCTGATGGCTGCAACGCCTTACGAGATCCTGACGTTTGTCGGCTGCGGGACTAGTGCGCGCGACTATGACCGCCTCAAGGCGGGACTCGACAGACTTCAGTCAACGACCGTGCTGACGTCGATTCGCCAGCCGACAGAACGGCGGCGGCATCGCTTCTCGTGGATCAACGAGTGGAAGGAGACCGCCGATGCAAATGGCCGTCCATTTGGGCTCGAGCTGATCCTGCCTGATTGGTTCTACGCGGGCGTCATCGATGACGCACTCGTGCTCACGATCGACCGCGCCTATTTCGATCTGACGGGCGGCCTTGAGCGATGGCTTTATCGGCTCGTGCGCAAGCACGGTGGTCGGCAGGACGGTGGCTGGAGTTTTGATCTTGCGCACCTCCATGCCAAGTCCGGCATCCTCTCGCCGCTCAAGCACTTCGCGTACGACGTACGTCAGATCGTCCAGCGCCAGACATTGCCCGGCTATCAGCTCGTGCTCACGAGCGATCCGAACGGCACCGAGCGACTGAACTTCGCGCCTACGCCCGTTGATCCCTTAACGGCACGCCTGCGCCGGCGCGGTCTCATTCCAAATTCGGAGGACAACCTGTGAATCAGCTCGTGCTATCGGGGACCGCAACCCTCGTGCTATCGGGGACCCAATCCTCGTGCTATCGGGGACCAAAATCGAGCTTAAGAGCTTGCTTCTCCGCGCTTTCCAGCCCGTCTAACTTTACTAACCAGAAATCCTTCGGATTTCTTCTAACGGACCAGGCCGCAAGCCGCATTGGAGGCGATTGGCAACGGCGGGCCATCAGCCCTGCTTGCCCTTGCAAGCCGCACGCGCCCGTCACCGAATCCCAAGCTCATGGCGTCCAGTTCCAGCTTCAGGGAGTGGCGGCATGAGGGACCTCACCGAAGTGGAAGTGCTTTGGCTCGAGAAGCGGATTGAAAACCGCATTCGGTTCGGTCGCATCGTCGAGGACAAGAAGATCGATCGTCACCGTCGCGTCCTGTCATTCGCGCCGGGCAGCATCTTTGCCTTCGTCCGTTGGACCTCCAGCGACTTTGGCACGATCATCTCGCGGATTGACATCTTGCGCGCGATCCCACCGGGACAGCGCTGCTCGACCGTGCCGTATGTGAAGCCCGGCGGAGAGATTTTGCTGCGGCTATCCGGCTGGCCGAAGGTCGAACGGGTGCTGCAGATGGTCGACGCCATCGAAGCGCTCGGCATCGATCCCGCCGACGTCGCTCCTGATCATTGGCATCACATTCATAATCGTCTGTCCGTCAACGAAAACCCGCGCCCCTACACGAGAGCCCGCCACCAGGCATGGCTTCACCGGCAGAGGGTCATGCGATGACATTGCGGCTGAAGACGTTGACCACGATGCTCGGCGGTGCCGCCGCTCTTATAGCGCCGATCGTTCTGGAGATCACACCGGCCTACATCTGGAATGCATCCGAAAGCGTACCGATCGGGCTCTACCGCGTGCAGCCGGCGGAAAAACTATTCGCTACGGAACTCCTGGCCGTACAGCCACCGGAGCCGCTCGCGACCTTCCTTGACCTGAATGGCTATCTGCCAGCCGGGTTGCCGATGCTCAAACGGGTGCTGGCGCTCCCGGGGCAAACTGTCTGCAGAAGCGGACTCACAGTTTCGGTTGACACCATTGACATGGGCGAGGCTCGGGATCGCGATGGCCGCGGCCGGCCGCTCCCAAAATGGCAGGGCTGTCGCGTCGTTGGCGAGGGCGAACTCTTCGTCATGAACTGGCAGTCCGCGGACTCGCTTGACGGCCGCTATTTCGGGCTCTTGCCGGCATCGGCTGTCGTTGGCCGTGCGTTGCCAGTGTGGACCTGGGAGGAATGATTGTGCGCGTGTTGAGTTTCCGACCGGCCATTCCTCTGTTCGGCGCAGTGCTGCACCATTGCTCCGTCCCGACCAACGACTGCGCAGCCGTCGCGCGCAGCGGCGGTCCAGGGCGGCCGAACGGCCGGCGCGAAGCGGCTTTACCCTGGACGGGCGCGAGCACGGTGGCAGGCTTACGATTGTTTGAGGGGAGCTTGCGCGCTGTGATGCCGTTGTTCGTTGCGCTGAGCGTGAGCAACGTTCCTGCTGTCGCCGACGCACGATTCGCGAGGTATGAAGCGAATTATCGAGCCGTCGATTCGCATGCCGATTTCGTCGAGCAGGCCGCGCTTCGCTTCGGCGTGCCGCTGCAGTGGATACGCGCCGTCATAAACGTCGAAAGCGCAGGCGACGTGCGTGCGAGGTCACCGAAAGGCGCCATGGGGCTTATGCAGATCATGCCAGAGGCGTGGGCAGAGCTGCGTCTGCGATACGACCTCGGCAACGATCCGTACGATCCCCATGACAATATTCTTGCGGGTACTGCGTACCTTCGCGAACTGTTCGACCGCTACGGTTCACCGGGCTTCCTTGCAGCCTACAATGCCGGACCTGCTCGCTACGAGGAGCATCTCGCCGGCCGTTCATTGCCTGCTGAGACCCAAGCCTATTGCAGAGGCTTGCACCTATCGTCGGCAGCGACATCGCAGCTTCCAGCACAATCGGGAGTCTGCGCCCATCAGCAGCGGCGCTCTTCGTTGTTTGGTCTGAAAGTTCAAAGACCGCTGCGCGGCTGGAGCCTAAGCGCTCGCCAAACCGGGCTCCGACGACGGCCACCGGTCACGACATCTCGGCCATCGTGCCACAGACAACAGGGTTGTTCGTCGTGAGATATGATGCAGGAGGCCCGCGATGAGCGACTGCGCAAGCTGGCATGCATTGGCGTGCCGCGGAGAAGGATGGGCGAAAGGGCGAAGGCAGTGGGGAGGCACGACGGCAGGACGGCGAGATAAAAGGGGCTCGCCGGTCGAACCGCAAGCCATTGGCATGGCTTGGGTTCTGGCGTGCCGGTCGGTCGGGTCGCGTGCCGCGCCTTGCATTTTGACGAATGCAATCAAGGGCATTTTCGGCACCATGTGCGCTTTTGATCGCTGGGAGGCCAGCCCGTGAGCGTGGGCGATAGCGACCTGCGTATTCGGCCTGGGCGCATCAGCAGCGCCCGCGTGCCGAAGCCCAAGAGCTTCATCAACCAGGTGCTGCGGGCGGCGAAGACAGCAGGACACCCCCCGGGGCAGACCATGGCCGGCAGGCGTTCGGCGGCCTATGGGCGCTCGACGTTTGGCCGTGGCCGGCTGTCCTTTAGCCGTGCCAGATTGTTTAGCCCGACGCGCCGCGTCGTGGTGAAGGCGCGCGTGGTTGGGCATAAAGGGCGCGCCTTCCGTTCAGCACCACTGACCGCCCATCTCTCATACCTGAAGCGCGACGGCGTGACCCGGAGTGGTGAACGGGCCGAGATGTTCGATGCCGGCGGTGACCGCGCCGATAGCGCGGCTTTCGCAGAACGATGCAAGGACGACCGGCATCATTTCAGGTTCATCGTCTCGCCCGAGGACGCCGGCGACATGACGGACCTGAAGGCCTTCACCCGCGACATCGCCAAGCAGATGGAGACCGATCTCGGCACGCGGCTCGATTGGGTGGCTGTCGATCATTGGAATACGGACAACCCACACGTCCATTTTCTCGTTCGGGGCGTAGATAAGGACGGGGCGGACCTCGTGATCTCCCGCGACTACATCAGTCAGGGCCTGCGCTCACGCGCCGAGGAACTGGTCGCCATTGAACTGGGTCCTAAGCCGGAGCACGAGATCCGCAATTCGCTGGAGAGGGAAGTCACGGCGGAACGATGGACGCGGCTAGATCGGGAGATCCGGTTGGCAACCGATGAGATCGGCACTATCGATCTTCGCCCCGAGAACCCGGGCAGCTCCGATCCCGAGATACGGCGCCTGATGGTTGGTCGCCTTCAACACTTGGAGAAGATGGGCCTTGCCGCATCCGCTGCGCCGGGTGAATGGATGGTCGGGCTCGAGGCCGAGCGTAGTTTGCGCGACCTTGGCCTGCGCGGCGACATCATCAAGACCATGCACCGCGCCTTTACAGAGCGCGGGGAAGCGCGCGGCGTATCTGACTACATCATCGAAGGTGGCCGGCCGACATCCCAGATCATCGGACGGCTGGTTGATCGCGGACTACATGACGAACTGACTGGCGAGACCTACGCGGTCATCGACGGCACAGATGGACGCGCGCACCACGTCCGCTTCCGCGAGATCGAGGCCTTCGAACATGCACCGCCGGTCGGCGGAATCGTCGAACTACGACGTTTCGGTCAAGCCGAGGATCCGCTTCCCATCCTGGTGCTCGCGCCCCGTTCCGATATCGATCTTGGCGAGCAGGTCACCGCGAAAGGTGCGACCTGGCTCGACCACCGGCTGGTCGAACGCGATCCGATGCCGCTCGCCATGGGAGGATTCGGCCGCGAGATCCGCGACGCCATGGAAGCGCGTGCCGAGCATCTGGTTCAGGAAGGTCTAGCGAGGCGGCAGGGACCGCGCACCGTCCTGCAACGCGACCTCCTGAACACGCTGCGCCGACGCGAGCTGGACGAGGTTGCAGCAAGGGTTTCGGCCGATACCGGCCTGCCTTACGTGAAGGCTGCCTCCGGCGAGCACGTAGTGGGCACGTATCGCCAGCGCCTGACGCTCGCCTCGGGACGTTTCGCCATGATCGACAACGGGCTCGGCTTCCAGCTCGTGCCGTGGTCGCGCGAGCTTGAGAAGAAGTTAGGCCAACACATCACGGGCATCATCAAGGACGGCGGCGGCATCGAATGGGGCATCGGCCGCAAGCGCGACTTGGGCCTCTAGCTATCTCGCCAATTCAGTTGGGAGGGACCTTCGGGATGTCCGGAACCAAAATCCTCTGGGGCCAAGTGATCGTTGTCGGTCTGATCGTTTTGATGGCCATCTGGGGAGCAACCGAGTGGACGGCCTGGCGGTTCGCGTACCAGCCGGAGCTTGGTTGCCCCTGGTTCGAGCTTTGGGGTTGGAAAGTCTATTACCCGCCAATCTTCTTCTGGTGGTGGTTCGTCTACGACGCTTATGCACCTCAGGTCTTCGTCGAGGGAGCCTTCATTGCGGCGTCGGGGACTGTCGTTTCGATCGCTGTGGCGATCGGCATGTCGGTCTGGCGGGCGCGCGAGGCCAAGAATGTTGAGACGTATGGCTCGGCGCGCTGGGCCGATGCGCCGGAGGTGAGAGCAGCCGGGCTTCTCGGTTCGGATGGCGTGGTGCTTGGCAAACTCGACCACGACTACCTTCGCCATGACGGACCGGAGCACGTGTTGTGTTTTGCGCCGACCCGGTCCGGCAAAGGCGTCGGGCTTGTGGTTCCTTCGCTGCTGACTTGGCCCGGCTCAGCCATCGTTCACGACATCAAGGGCGAGAACTGGCGGTTGACCGCCGGCTTCCGCGCGCGGCACGGTCGCGTTCTCTTGTTCGACCCGACCAACCCTAAATCTTCAGCCTACAATCCTCTGCTTGAGGTCAGGCGCGGCGAGTGGGAGGTCCGCGACGTCCAGAATGTCGCCGACGTCCTGGTCGATCCCGAAGGCTCGCTCGACAAGAGGAACCATTGGGAGAAGACCAGTCATTCGCTTCTGGTTGGTGCCATCCTCCACGTCCTTTATGCGGAGGGGGACAAGACCCTGGCCGGCGTCGCCTCCTTTCTGTCCGACCCAAAGCGGCCGATCGAGGCGACGCTGAGAGCGATGATGACCACCCCGCATCTTGGCGAGCAAGGCGCGCATCCTGTCGTCGCATCGACCGCGCGCGAACTTCTCAACAAGTCGGACAATGAACGTTCCGGCGTCCTGTCCACGGCGATGTCGTTCCTCGGACTTTACCGCGATCCCGTGGTGGCCCAGGTAACCCGCCGGTGCAACTGGCGGATCGCCGACTTGATCGCCGATATCAGTCCAACGACGCTTTACCTCGTGGTGCCGCCTTCCGATATCTCGCGAACAAAGCCGCTGATCCGCCTCGTGCTGAATCAGATCGGGCGGCGCCTGACCGAGGACTTGCACGCGGGTGACCGCCGGCATCGTGTCCTGATGATGCTTGATGAGTTCCCGGCGCTCGGGCGGCTCGATTTCTTCGAGTCCGCGCTCGCCTTCATGGCGGGTTACGGCATCAAGAGTTTCCTGATCGCGCAATCGCTCAATCAGATCGAGAAGGCCTATGGATCGAACAACGCGATCCTCGACAACTGTCACGTTCGCGTCAGCTTTGCGACCAACGACGAGCGGACGGCCAAGCGCGTGTCCGACGCACTCGGTACGGCGACCGAGATGCGGGCCATGAAGAACTATGCCGGTCACAGGTTGAATCCTTGGCTGGGGCACCTGATGGTCTCGCGCCAGGAGACGGCAAGGCCGCTGCTGACCCCAGGCGAAGTCATGCAGCTTCCGCCGATGGACGAGATCGTGATGGTGGCGGGCACGCCGCCGATCCGGGCGAAGAAGGTCCGCTACTACGAGGATCGTCGGTTCACCGAGCGAATTCTGCCGCCGCCCGATCCGGCGAGCGCCGGCGGATCATCGCGGATGGACGGATGGTCAGCGCACGGAACGCTGAAGCCGACGGGAGATCCAACTGATAAAGCCACGGAGGCCGAGGAAGACACGGCGAACAGCGGACTCCGTCGTGAGCCCGAACTCCCCGATCACGTCGCAATCGCCAAGGAGACGACTGAGCCGACGCCAGCAGAGGAATTTGCCGCCGTTCTTGACGATGACGAGGAGGCGGTCCGTCAGTCTCGGCTCATACGCCGGCAGATGCGTGGTGTCGCCCGTCAAGTCGCCATGTATCCGAATGACGGTATGGAGCTCTGAGGCAACATGCGCGACCGGATGAACGTCTATTTCCCGCCAGAGCTTCTGAAGCAGATCTCAGAGCTTGCCGATCGCAAGAAGCTTTCCCGGTCTGCGATCGTGGAAGCGGCTGTCGCTTCGTTTCTCTCACCGGACGGAACGGACAGGCGGGAGGCGGCGTTTACCCGCCGCCTGGATCGGCTGTCGCGTCAGATGCAGAGGCTGGAGCGCGACGTCGGTCTGACGGCGGAGACCTTGGCCCTCTTCATTCGCTTCTGGCTGACGATTACGCCGCCGCTACCCAACGATGCGCAGGCGGCAGCCCAGGCAAAGGGCAGGGAACGCTTTGAAGGGTTCGTCGAAGCGCTCGGGCGTCGCTTGCAAAAGGGGCAAAGCTTCCTCCGCGAGATTCCAGAAGATATCCGCCATCAGGAACCGGCAGGCGAAACCTGACGGATTGTCTTTGGATACGCTATCGCGCCGTCCCTTCTTTTTCTACGCCAGCCTACGACCGCAGCAATTTAGCCGAACTGACAAAAAGCTGGACACGCTATCGGCTCGCACGAGTTGAGAGCAAAAGGGGCCAGCATGCAAATTTCACCAGCATGGCGTCGAATCGCGTGCGTTTTTCTCCCCTTCGCTGCTGGATACTATCTTTCGTACCTGTTTCGAACGATCAACGCTTTGATCGCCAGTCATCTCAGCTCGGATACCGGGCTTGGGAATGCCGACCTCGGGTTGCTTACTTCAGTGTATTTCCTGGTGATCGCGGCGGCTCAGATCCCCGTCGGCATATTGTTGGACCGCTTTGGTCCGCGTCGCGTTCAGAGTGCTCTGCTTTTGGTCGTCGCCGCGGGCGCCGCACTGTTCGCGGTATCGACCGTATTCCTGTTACTTTTGATAGCGCGCGCAATGATCGGGCTTGGCGTGGCGGCGGCGCTGACGGCAGGACTGAAGTCCATCGTCCTTTGGTTCCCCAGGGAGCGGGTTGCTTTGCTGAACGGCTACATGGTCATGCTGGGCTCGCTAGGAGCGGTGACCGCTACTGCTCCCGTCGAACACCTGCTCGCTTGGATGGGCTGGCGGCAGCTCTTTGAGATCCTGGCGGCCGCTACCGCTGCTACAGCCATTCTCATCTATGTAGTGGTGCCCGAACGAGGCACTATCCCATCAACAGCGCGCGCCACCCTTAGCTCCGTTTTTCGCGATTGGCGCTTCTGGCGAATTGCTCCGTTGTCAGCGACTTGCGTTGGATCGTCCTGGTCCCTGCAGGGGTTGTGGGCATCCCCGTGGCTGACAGACGTAGAGGGGCTTGATCGCCCAAGCCTCGTCAGGCTGCTCTGCATTATGGCGATTGTACTTAGCGGGGGTGCCTGGTTGTTCGGTATGGCCGTCCATCAGATCAAACGAGGAGGAATCGGGGCGGAGGCAATATTGGCCATGGTTGCAATGCTGTTCATCGCAGCCGAGTTAGCCTTAGTCCTGCGAGCGCCTCTGCCCTCCATCTTGCCCTGGTCCATTGTCGCAATTGTAGGAACGGCAACCGTGGTCAGCTTCGCGGTGATAGCGGATTACTTTCCGCCGGAGCTTGCCGGTCGTGCCAATGGCGCCCTGAACGTCTTGCACTTTGGTTGGGCATTTCTGGCACAATACGCGACAGGACTGATCCTGGAGCAATTGTCTGCGAATGATGGCCATAGGACCGTCCAAGCCTATCAGGTCGCGTTCGGCGTCAACGTAGCGCTGCAGATCGGGGCGCTGGTCTGGTTCGCGCTGCCTTGGGGCCGATACTTAGCTTCATGGATGAGGTCAATTCCGTTCTTCGTGCCGGCTAATGTTTTCAATGTTGTCGAGTCAGTAAGCTCGTATGAGAATTCGGTGGTCCTCATACCCGCGGATGATGATGCTGAGTGGTGAGCACTAACTCGCATTACGATTGAGTAGGCCTCATAGATAAGTTTTTAGTCTTTCTTTTTCTACGCTAATCTACGATCACTGAAAGCTATTGTTGCACCAAGTCCGTTGGTGCCTTTCTTAATCATCCCCATCTGAGGGCCGTCTGTGGACGCTCTCACTCGGTGGGGGCGAACGGTGGCAATCCATTCCATTCAATCGGAGGCGAGTTTGCGCGGTGCGCGAATGCTGCGTAGCGCGCTCGGCTCCGCGATTGCCGGCTACCTCGAAGACGAAGCGATCATCGAGGTGATGCTCAATCCGGATGGGCGGCTGTGGATCGACCGGTTGTCGAACGGCCTGATCGACACAGGCGAAACTCTGTCGGCCGCGGATGGCGAACGCATCGTTCGCCTGGTTGCGCATCATGTGGGCGCCGAGGTACACGCCGGCGCGCCACGGGTTTCGGCCGAACTACCCGGGACAGGCGAACGCTTCGAAGGTCTCTTGCCTCCGGTCGTTGCAGCACCGGCCTTTGCTATCCGCAAGCCCGCCGTCGCCGTGTTTACGCTCGACGACTACGTCGCAAGGCGCATCATGACCTCGGAGCAGGCCAGGACCCTGCAGAACGCGGTGGCCGCACGGAAGAACATCCTTGTCGCTGGCGGGACATCGACGGGCAAGACCACGTTGACGAATGCGCTTCTGGCCGAGGTGGCGAAGACCTCCGATCGGGTCGTGCTGATTGAAGACACCCGCGAGCTGCAGTGCAGGGCGCCCAATCTCGTTGCGCTGCGGACCAAGGACGGTGTGGCGACGCTGTCGGATCTTGTCCGCTCGTCCCTCCGACTGCGTCCTGACCGCATCCCGATCGGCGAAGTCCGAGGTGCCGAAGCACTCGACCTCCTCAAGGCCTGGGGCACCGGCCATTCCGGCGGCATCGGCACCATTCATGCGGGCACCGCGCTCGGTGCGCTGCGGCGGCTCGAGCAACTCATCCAGGAAGCCGTCATCACGGTTCCGCGTGCTCTGATCGCCGAAACCATCGACCTCGTCGCCGTGCTTGCAGGCCGCGGCGCCGATCGTCGTCTCGCTGAACTCGCCCTCATCTCGGGGCTCAGCGCCAGCGGCGACTACAATCTTTCATCAGCAGGAGACTGACATGCGTCAGCAATTTCACTTTCTTCGAGGTGCGTCGACGGCCGCCTTCGTCGCGGTGCTTGTGGCATCCCCTCCGGCGTGGGCTGCCGGCTCGAACATGCCATGGGAGCAGCCACTCAATCAGATCTTGCAGTCGGTTGAAGGTCCGGTCGCCAAGATCGTCGCCGTCATCATCATCGTCGTGACCGGGCTCACGCTCGCATTCGGGGACTCGTCCGGTGGTTTCCGCAGGCTGATCCAGATTGTGTTCGGTCTGTCGATCGCGTTTGCCGCCTCGAGCTTCTTCCTGTCGTTCTTCTCCTTCGGCGGCGGCGTGGTGATCTGATGGATGGTCAGGTGGCAGGCTTTGTCGTGCCCGTTCATCGCGCACTCACTGAGCCCATCCTGATGGGCGGTGCGCCGCGCTCGGTCGCGATCGTCAACGGCACGCTTGCGGCAGCCTTAGGGCTCGGACTTCGGCTCTGGATCGCGGGTCTTGTTCTCTGGTTCATCGGCCACATGGCCGCCGTCTGGGCCGCCAAGCGCGATCCCGCATTCGTCGATGTGGTGCGCCGACATCTGCGCATTCCCGGCCATCTCAACACCTGAGCCCCCGATCATGATGAATCTCGCTGAATATCGCCGCTCCGACGCCCGTCTCGCCGACTTCCTGCCATGGGCAGCCCTGGTCGACGAGGGAATCATCCTGAACAAGGACGGGTCTTTCCAACGGACGGCGAAATTCCGCGGCCCCGACCTCGACAGCGCGGTGCCGGCCGAGCTGGTCGCCGTCGCCGGTCGCCTGAACAACGCCCTGCGTCGCCTGGGATCGGGCTGGGCCGTGTTCGTTGAGGCGCAGCGCCATTTTGCCGGTAGCTATCCGCCGAACGCGTTTCCGGATGTGGCGTCTGCGCTGGTCGACGCCGAACGCAGGGCTCAGTTCGAGGAGGCGGGTGCCCACTATGAGTCCAGCTACTTCCTGACCTTCCTCTATCTGCCTCCGGAGGAAGGGGCCGCCAGGGCAGAGCGCCTGCTCTATGAGGGACGCGATCGGACTGTGGGAGCAGACGCCCGCGAGGTGCTCCGCGGATTTATCGACCAAACCAACCGTGTGCTTCAGCTCTTTGAAGGATTTATGCCGGAATGCGCGTGGCTCGATGATCAGGACACGCTGACCTACCTGCACTCGACGATCTCGACCAAGCGTCACCGCGTTCGCGTGCCTGAAATTCCGATGTACATCGACGCGCTGTTGTCCGACCAGCCGCTAACCGGCGGGCTAGAGCCGATGTTGGGCTCAGCCAATATTCGGGTCTTGACGATTGTCGGCTTTCCGGGTGCGACGACCCCGGGGATCCTGGACGATCTGAATCGTCTGGCATTCTCGTATCGTTGGTCGACGCGCGCAATCATGCTCGACAAGGCCGACGCCACCAAACTGCTGACCAGGATTCGGCGGCAGTGGTTTGCCAAACGAAAGTCGATTGGCGCCATTCTCAAGGAGGTCATGACGAACGAGGCGTCGACGCTGCTCGATACCGACGCCCACAACAAGGCGCTTGATGCCGACGCAGCGTTGCAGGAACTGGGGTCGGATCAGAACGGACAAGCCTTTGTTACGGCGACCATCACTGTCTGGGACCGCGATCCCAACACTACCGATGAAAAGCTGAGGCTGGTCGAGAAGGTCATACAGGGCCGCGATTTCACCTGCATGATCGAGACCGTGAACGCCGTCGAAGCCTGGCTCGGCAGTCTGCCCGGGCATGTCTACGCCAATGTGCGGCAGCCTCCGATTTCGACTCTCAACCTCGCCCATATGATTCCGATGTCGGCCGTTTGGGCCGGCGAGTCGAGGGATCTGCACTTCAAGGGTCCGCCGCTTCTGTTCGGCAAGACCGAGGGATCGACGCCCTTCCGATTCTCGCTCCACGTCGGCGATGTCGGCCATACGCTAGTAGTGGGACCGACTGGAGCCGGCAAGTCGGTCCTGCTTGCCCTGATGGCGCTACAGTTCCGTCGTTACCCGAATTCGCAGGTCTTTGCCTTCGATTTCGGCGGTTCGATCCGGGCGGCCGCGGTCGCCATGGGTGGCGACTGGCATGATCTCGGCGGTGCATTGTCTGACTGGGACGAAAACCCAGTCGCGCTGCAACCTTTGGCCTGGATCGATGATCCTTCCGAGCGAGGGTGGGCGACGGAATGGGTCGGCGCGATCCTGGCACGGGAAAAGATCGAGATCACCCCTGAGGTCAAGGATCATCTGTGGTCGGCGCTAACATCTCTCGCTTCGGCGCCGAGGGAGGAACGCACCCTCACGGGCCTGTCAGTCCTTCTTCAATTGAACTCCCTGAAGCGCGCCCTGCAACCATACTGCCTGGGCGGACCTTCCGGGCGCTTGCTCGATGCCGAATTCGAACGTCTCGGCGAGGCGTCGGTCCAGGCGTTTGAGACCGAAGGCTTGATCGGAACGAGTGCTGCGCCAGCCGTGCTGGCGTACCTCTTCCATCGTATTGGGGATCGTCTCGATGGTCGGCCGACACTCCTGATTGTCGATGAGGGTTGGCTTGCCCTCGATGACGAGGATTTCGCTGGGCAGCTTCGGGAATGGCTGAAGACGCTTCGGAAAAAGAATGCCTCCGTCATCTTCGCCACTCAGTCGCTCTCGGATATCGACGGCTCCGCGATCGCGCCGGCGATCATCGAAAGCTGCCCAACTCGCTTGTTGCTGCCGAACGAACGGGCGATCGAACCGCAAATCACGGCCATCTACCGCCGCTTCGGCCTCAATGACCGCCAGATCGAGCTATTGAGTCGGGCAACGCCCTGTCTCTTATAC
>NZ_JBXEJO010000081.1:0-45060 GCF_056837965.1 Bradyrhizobium ferriligni | reverse complement strand
CCCTCATCCTGACAGACTTCCAAGACACAGGGACCCATACCCCGCGGCAGTTGTAGTGAACGGGACTCGTCGTTCTACCGTCTTTCACGATGATCGTCTGTGGTTATGGGTCCCTGCTTTCGCAGGGACGACACCGAATATGTGGCACGGGCCCCGAGCACCCGCGCGGCGAGATGCCGCCACTTGCGCATCCTCTTGGATGGCCCTTATCTGCGAGCATGCAGATCAGGGACGAACGCCCCGAAGACGCCGCCGCGATCAGCCGCATCACGGCGGCCGCATTCGCAACAGCGCCGCACAGCAGCGGCACCGAAGCCCGCATCGTCGAGGCGCTGCGCGCAGCCGGCGCGCTGACCATCTCACTGGTGGCAGTCTCCGAGGACGGCAGCATTGCCGGGCACGTCGCGTTCTCGCCGGTCCGGATCGACGGCGTAGCAGGACGCTGGCATGGCCTTGGCCCGGTCTCGGTCGCACCCGATCTGCAACGGCGCGGAATCGGCAAAGCTCTGATATGCGAGGGGCTCATCCGGCTTGCGGAGCAAGGGGCCGATGGCTGCGTCGTGCTCGGCGATCCCGCGTACTACCACCGCTTCGGCTTCCTCGATGATCGCCGGCTGATCTATGGCGGCAAGCCGAGCCGATACTTTCAGCGGCTGGTGTTGAAGGGCAAGGCGCCGAAGGGGGATGTGAGCTACCATCCGGCGTTCGACGCGGCGTGATCGGCTGATGAAGCTGTCTACGGCAGCGTCATCTCCTCAATCCGCGCCGGCACCGCGCCGAAATCGCTGAACCGCGCCCAGTTCGGCCGTATCCGCACATAGCCGATGTTCGGCCAGGTCTCGCGCTCCGGCCCGTCGGGCCAGGCCGCGAAATACACCTGCTTGCAGGCGCTGAGCTCCGCGCCGCTCGGGAAGTCCGCGACGCCCTCGACCTGTGCGGTCTGCTCGGCGTCCCAACCGATCACCAGCGCCGCGCGCGGATCGGCGCCGAGGTTCTGGTATTTGCGCGAGGTGGTCAGCGTGTCGAAGATGACCTCAAGATCGTCGCTGACCGCGATCCCGACGACCGCCGCCTGGGGCGCGCCGTCGTGAACCGTGCTGACCACCGCAAGCCGATGCATCCGCAGGAAGGCGAGAAGCTCGGCGCGCGTCATGATCTACCTCTTCTTCCACCCGCCCCGTTTGCCCGGCGCGCCGCCGCTCGACCGCGGCGACGGGCCGAACTCCGGCCCCGACTGCCGCGAGTCGGTCGGCTGGATGATGCGGCTCGTGGTGCCGAACGGTTTTGCCGGCAGCGCGCCGCTCGGGCGGAAGGGCAGCGATTCCGGGCCGTGCATCTCGTCGAGATCGGGCTTGTGCACGCGCGAGCCGGACTTGCCACCGCGGCCAGCCTTGAGCGAGGTCTGCGCCGACTTGTTCTTCAGCGCGCTGACCGGCAGGTTGGCGGCATCGCCGTATTTCCGGGTGCCGGCATAGGCGCCGGCCTGCTTCTGCACGTTGCGCTGCTTGGCGGTGGGGTCGTCGACCACGGCCATTTCGGTGGCGCGCAGCCGCTTGACCTCGTCGCGCAGGCGCGCGGCTTCCTCGAAGTTCAAATCGGCCGCAGCCTCGCGCATCCTCGTTTCGAGGTCGCTCAGCACGGCCTCGAAATTGTGGCCGATGCTGATGACGTCGTCGGCCATGCCGCCGTCGCCGATCTCGACCAGCACGTGGTCGCGTTCGTAGACGGAGTTGAGGATGTCGCCGATCGACTTCTTCACGCTCTCCGGCGTGATGCCGTTGGCCTCGTTGTACTCGACCTGCTTCTCGCGGCGCCGCGTGGTCTCGGCCATCGCGCGCTCCATCGAGCCGGTCATGCTGTCGGCATAGAGGATCACCTTGCCGTCGACATTGCGCGCGGCGCGGCCGATGGTCTGGATCAGCGAGGTCTCGCTGCGCAGAAAGCCTTCCTTGTCGGCGTCGAGGATCGCGACCAGCGCGCATTCGGGAATGTCGAGGCCCTCGCGCAACAGGTTGATGCCGACCAGCGCGTCGAACGCGCCGAGGCGGAGATCCCGGATGATCTCGATGCGCTCGATCGTGTCGATATCCGAGTGCATGTAGCGGACGCGGATGCCCTGCTCATGCAGATATTCCGTGAGGTCCTCCGCCATGCGCTTGGTGAGCACCGTGATCAGCGAGCGATAGCCGGCCGCCGCGGTGGCACGCACCTCGCCGACGAGGTCGTCGACCTGGGTGCGGGCAGGGCGGATGTCCACGGGCGGATCGATCAGCCCGGTAGGGCGGATCACCTGCTCGACGAACACGCCGCCGGATTCGTTGAGCTCCCAGCCGCTCGGCGTCGCCGACACCGCCACCGTCTGCGGCCGCATCATGTCCCATTCCTCGAAGCGGAGCGGGCGGTTGTCCATGCACGAGGGCAGGCGGAAGCCGTATTCGGCGAGCGTCGCCTTGCGGCGGAAGTCGCCGCGGAACATGGCGCCGATCTGCGGCACGGTGACGTGGCTCTCGTCGGCGAAGATCAGCGCGTTGTCCGGCACATATTCGAACAGCGTCGGTGGCGGCTCGCCGGGACGCCGCCCGGTGAGATAGCGCGAATAGTTCTCGATGCCGGCGCAGCTTCCGGTCGCCTCCATCATCTCGAGATCGAAGGTGGTGCGCTGCTCGAGCCGCTGCGCCTCCAGGAGGCGGCCCTGGTCGTTGAGCTGGTCGAGCCGCATCTTCAATTCTGATTTGATCGACTTGATCGCCTGCACCAGCGTCGGGCGCGGCGTCACATAGTGCGAATTGGCGTACATCTTGATGAATTCGAGCTCGTCCTGCTTGTGGCCGGTGAGCGGATCGAACTCCTCGATCGTCTCGATGGTGTCGCCGAACAGGTTCACCCGCCAGGCGCGGTCCTCATAGTGCGCCGGGAAGATGTCGATGACGTCGCCGCGGACGCGGAAGGTGCCGCGGGTGAAGTCGGCCTGGGTGCGCTTGTACTGGAGAGCAACGAGGTCGGCGATGAGCTGCCGCTGGTCGATGCGCTCGCCCTTCTTCAGCGCGAAGGTCATCGCGGTGTAGGTCTCGACCGAGCCGATACCGTAGATGCAGGACACCGAAGCGACGATGATGACGTCGTCGCGCTCGAGCAGCGCGCGCGTTGCCGAGTGGCGCATGCGGTCGATCTGCTCGTTGATCGAGGAATCCTTCTCGATATAGGTGTCGGTGCGCGGGACGTAGGCTTCGGGCTGGTAGTAGTCATAATAGCTGACGAAATACTCGACCGCGTTGTCGGGGAAGAAGTTCTTGAACTCGCCATAGAGCTGGGCGGCCAGCGTCTTGTTCGGCGCCAGGATCAGCGCCGGGCGCTGCGTCGCCTCGATCACCTTAGCCATGGTGTAGGTCTTGCCCGACCCGGTGACGCCGAGCAGCACCTGGGTGCGGTCGTTGCGGTCGATGCCCTCGACCAGCTCGGCGATCGCGGTCGGCTGGTCGCCCTTCGGCTGATAGTCGGACTTGATCTCGAAGCGCACGCCGCCTTCGGATTTCTCCGGGCGCGGCGGCCGGTGCGGGGTCCACACCCGCATCGAGCCGTCGTCCTTGCGGAACTCCGGGCGGCCGTCGCGGATCAGGTTCTCCAGCGCGTCGGCGGTCGCCTTGACGCCGAGCGCCTCCATCTTGCTGCGCGGCGGCCGCGCCAGGGCCTCGTCGTCGTCCTCGGCGGTCGGCAGGCCGAGCTGCCGCGCCAGTTCCGGATCGAGGGTCGGGATGGTGGCCGAGGTGCCGTAATTGGCCTGCGGGGCCTCGCCCAGGCCCGAAGTATCGCGCCTTGCGACGTCCTCGCTGGTCTCGCGCGTCGACGCCCGCGCGCGATGCGCGGCGGCCTCGCCGCCGGCGCGGCGGTCCCAGGAATTGTCCGGCGGCGGCTGCAGGCCAGTGCCCGAACCCATGCCGGCATCGCCGCGGTTGATCGCGGGATTAAGCAATTCGGCAAGCGCGGGCCCGATCGGGAGGACCTCGGGCCGGTGTGCTTTGGATTTGGGGGTTTTGCCGGGCTTTTTCGGAGTGTTCGGTGTCTTCGCCATGCCCCGAATATGGGACGAGTCCGGCAGCGAGAAAAGGGTAAACGGCGGCCGGATAGCTGCGCGGGCGAGGCTGCTGACAGCAGGGTGTCAGCAGGCGGCGCGCTGTCGCGGACTTTACGACCGCGGCAGGTCGACGATGTCGAGATGGATCCCGCCGCAGCCGTCGCAGCGCAGGGTCCAGTATTCGGCGGCGCGGCCGGGGATCACGCGCAGCAGCGAAAGCGATGCGGCGCATTCCGGGCAGCTGGTGCGGACCTGCGCCGGCCAGACCGGATCCGGCTCGCATTGCGGGACGGCAACCACGACGTTGCCGGTCACGCCGACGCTTCGGCCACCGGCATTGTCATGCCATAGCGTTGCGGGAACCGGTCGATAGTTCGCTTCGCGTCGGCGATCGCCGCATCCGGATCGGACCACGCAAAGCCGATGTCGAGCATCGGAAACAGCATGCCATCGATGACGACCGGCCTTTGATCGACCCGTTGAATCCTGGCGTGCCATTGCCCCTTCCCCACTTCGAACGACTTGATCTCAAAACCGCTGTAAATCATGTGCGACCTCGAAATGCCCTTCTCATAGGAAGCACGAGCGCGTTGCGCCAAATGTGAAGCAGTTCACAACTCGCCGGGTTTATTTCCGCGCAGCAAAGGAACCGGGAGAAAAGTCGACTTTGCTTCGAGCAGCGAGCTCCGCTTGACCTCGCCCCGCGTGCGGGGAGAGGTCGGAACGCATCGCCAGATGCGTTCCGGGTGAGGGGGAGCCCCCGCGAGTCCAATTGCGACGGGTTTGCGCGGAAGCAGCCCCACACCCCAACCCTCTCCCCGTAAGAACGGGGCGAGGGAGCGCACCTCCGATGTCGTTGGATCTAGCCGCGGCCGGCGATGTGGTCGGCGAGCACGGCGGCATCGTCGCCGACACCTGACAGGAACGAGGATTTCATCTTCGACAGCCATTGCAGGCCGAGGAAATAGAGGCCGGGCACGTCGGAGACGCCATGGCGGTGTCGCGGCGCCCCGTCGGCATCCAGCACCGGTATGTCGATCCAGTTCAGATCGAGGCCATAGCCGGTGGCCCAGATCACGCTCCTGATCCGCGCGGCGCGCAGGTCGATCGCATCGAGCGGCGCGGTGAGGCACGGCGGATCGGGCAAATGGAGGCGCGCCAAGGGATCTTCGGGATGATCAAGGCCGCGTGCCGCGACGAAGTCGTCGACGATCCCGAGGAAGGTCGCGTAATAGGCGTCGCCATTGGCGATGTTGGCGGCGAGATCGGGCGCGATCTCGAGCACGCCGTCGCGCGCCGCTGTCACGCGGCCGAGCAGGGTCACGCCGCCGGCGGCGAAGCGGCGGAAATCGACGGTGCGGCCGCCATGGGCGCCGGAGATCACCGGCAGCAGCCGCGACGGGCCGCGCTGCTCGACTAACGTCCGGTCGATGCCCATCTCGGCCAGCCACCAGATCAGGTCGCGGCCGCGATAGCGGCGCGGCAGGCGGTTGTGACGTCCGACCGAGAGGAAGACATCGCGGCCGGCGCGCATCAGCTCTTCGGCGATCTGCGCCCCCGATGCGCCGGCACCGACCACCAGCACCGCGCCGTCAGGCAATTGCGCGGGGTTCCTGTAGCCGGCGGCATCGACCTGAAACAGGCCGGGGTGATCGCGCAGCAGGTCGGGCCGCAGCGGCCGTTGATAGGGGCCGGTGGCGATGACGACGTTGCGGGCGGCGATGCTGCCGCCGGCAAATTCGGCGAGGAAGCCGCCGGCGTCGCGGCGCAGCCTGGTGACCGCGACGCCGCAGCGGATCGGCGGCGCAACGAACGCGGCGTAGTGCTCGATGAAGGCGATGATGGCAGCGGTATCCGAGAAGCCGTCGGGATCGCTGTGCGGAAACGCAAATTCCGGCAGCCGCACCGACCAGTTCGGAAACTGGAACATCAATCCGTCCCAGCGTTCGCTGCGCCAGCGCTCGGCGATCCGACCTCGCTCCAGCACCAGATGTGCGATGCCCCGCCGCTGCAGCCGGTGGCTCATGGTGAGCCCGGCCTGGCCGCCGCCGATCACCAGCGTATCGATGGTCTCGTCAGGCACTGCGCGATCCCTTGCGGCGGGCGGCGGGCTCCGCCGCGGCACGGATGATCCAGCGTCGGAACGCGGCGAAATCGCGCTGCTCGGCGTGGAAGCCGCGATAGACCAGATACCAGCGCATGCCCTTGGGCACGCTGAGCGCAAACGGCGCCACCAGCCGGCCGGCGGCGAGATCGTCGTCGATATAGGGCCGGATGCCCATCGCGATGCCGAGCCCGTCGCTAGCTGCCTGCAGCGCCTGGCCGTAGAACTGGAATTCCGGCCCGCGCGCGGTCGGGCGCGGCACGCCCGCCGCCTTCAGCCAGGACGGCCAGTCGTCGGGCGAATGCGCGACGCGGATCAGGCTCGGGCCCTTGAGGTCGGCGGGGCGCTTCAGGCTGTTGGCGAGCCGCGCCGTGCACACCGGCATCAGATCGGCGGCGAACAGCGGCTCGGCGACGAGGCCCGGCCACTGGCCGTCGCCGAGCTGGATGCCGCAGCTCCAGTCGTCGGCGAACGGCACCGCCATGCCGCCGGTCGTGATCCGCACCTCGATGTCGGGCTCCGCTTTGCGGAACTCGGCAAGGTGCGGGATCATCCATTTCAGCGCAAAGGTCGGTCCGACGCCGACGGTCAGCACCCGCGCGCTCGCGGATGCAGTGACCTGCGCGGTGAGGCTCGCCAGCGCGTCGAAGATCGGCGTCAGCCCGCCCTGATAGGCGCGGCCCGCCGGAGTGGTGACGAGGCGGTTGGCCTTGCGCTCGAACAGCGCGACGCCGAGCCGCTCCTCGAGCAGATGCACCATCCGGCTGATCGCGGCGGCCGAGACATTGAGCTCGCTGCCCGCCGCCGCGAAGCTGCCGGTCCGCGCCGCGGCTTCGAACGCCTTGATGCCGTTGAGAAAGAGCAGCCGCCGCATGAACCCTCAGGAAAACTGATGCAAGGTCAAGATAACTCAGTTTGCCGGAAGAGGCCAAGCGGCGCAGAAATACCGGAGACAGTGAATCCCTGCTGACCCCGGCGAGGACCACATGACAGAGACCACAGACGCCCTGGTGCTCGATCTCGTGGAATGGGTGGCGCGCGAGCCGCGGCCTTATGCCGAGGTGCTCGAGGTCTGGCGCACCTCATGCCCGCGGCTGACGATCTGGGAGGACGCCGTCGATCGCGGCTACGTCGCGCGCCGCCCCTCGGTCGAGGGCATACGGGTAATGGTGACGGAAAGCGGCGAGACATTCTTGCGCGCGCACGGGCGGATGCATTGAGGCCGACCGCTGCCATCATTGTCACCTCTCCCATCGGGGAGAGGTGCACCGATCGCGTTGCTGGAATTGCCAATCGCTGATGTCAGCGTCCCGGTTCGGCGAGCCGTGGCCGGATGATCTCGACCATCCGGTCGGCTGACGTCCCCGGCGGGAAGAAGCCGAGATAATTGCCCTCGCGGTCCATCAGATAGATGTAGGCGGTGTGATCGACGGTGTAGTCGGCACCGTCCTTCAGCGGCACCCGCGCGAAATAGACCTTGTAGGCATCGGCCACCTTGCGGATCGCATCAGGGTTGCCGGTCAGCCCGATCAGCCGCGGGTGAAACATCGGCACGTAGTCTGCGAGATGCGCAGCGGTGTCGCGCTCGGGATCGACGGTGATGAAGATCGGTTGCACCTGGTCGCCGTCGCGGCCGAGCTTGTCGAGCACAAGGGCGATCGCCTGCAGATCGGTCGGGCAGACGTCGGGGCAGGTGGTGAAGCCGAAATAGATCAGCATCAGCTTGCCGCGGAACTCCTTGTCGGTGCGTTGGTGGCCGGCCTCATCGGTCAGCGCGAACGGCCCGCCGACCGGCTCCCTGTTCCACATCAGGATATCCATGATCTCGGCGGCCGAGCGCGCCGATTGCGGCGGCGCATCGCCCGCCAGCACCGGCGCCAGCGTCAACCAGAGGCCGGCGCCGGCGCACACGAATCCGCGCAGGATCGGCGCGGTCATATGCCGAAGGAGAGGCGGCTGCCCGTCGTCGTGACCAGCACCTTGTCGCCCATCTGCGCGGTCGCTTCCTGCACGAAGTTCAGCCCCGAGCAATGCATCGGGATCAGCACGTCGGGGTCGAGCTTCTTGATCTCGGCGACGACCTCGGTGAGGTAGTCCTTCGGCGCCGGCCCGAGATGGAAGCCGCCGACGATCGCGTGAACCTTCTGGATGCCGGAGACCTCCTGCGCCTGCTTCACCGAATTGACGATGCCGACATGGCCGCAGGACGAGATCACGACGAGGCCGAAGTCCCGCACGTTGAAGCAGGTGGCGTGCTCATGGATGTGTTCGTCGGGCACGATCTTGCCGTCCATCTCGGCCGGCAGATAGTGGCTGGCGTTGCAGCCGAGCCCATCCTTGATGCCGAACTCGACCCAGGTCTGCGGCAGCACACGCTCGATGCTGCGGCGAGTGATCTTGCCGGTGGTGAAGGCATGGCCCGCGATCACGGTCGGGGTCTCGCACAGCACCGTGGTGACGCGCTGCGCCGCGAGCTGGCGGCGGTCGAGCGTGCCGAAATCGCTGAACTGGCCCTTGGTCGGCGTCGCGCTGACGCGGTGGCAGAAATTGTCCTCGCCGCCGGCATAGAGCTTCACGTCGGCCGGCAGTTTATCGCGGAATTTGTCGAGGAAGCCGTTGAGGCCGCCGAAATGGTCGTAGTGGCCGTGGCTCACGATCAGCGCGTCGAGTTTCGACGGATCGACGCCAACCAGCGCCATGTTGTTGAGCAGCACCTCCGGCGTGTAGCCGTAGTCGAGCATCAGCGTGCGCTGCGCGCCCTTGGCCTCCGACTCCAGCCACAGCGACAGGCCCCATTCATTGTGCAGCGACTTCTGGTAGTCGGCGGAGCGCGGCGGCGACGCGATGGTGACGCCGCCGGCCTGCTTCGGCTTGAAGAACAGATCGAAGCTGGAATCGACCAGCACGCGGATCGAGAGCTTGTCGACGGTCGGCACCTCGATCGGCGCGGCGCCGGCGATCTCGACGCAGGAGAAGGCGCCCGCGGCCGCAGCGCCGGCGATCGCCGCCGAGCCTTTCAGGAAATCACGTCGTGCCAAATCCCGTGTCATCACAATCCCCCGTGTTTTGAAAACTTTTCAATACCAAACACGTTGAGCCTAGGAGCAATCGGGACGCGGCTCAATCGGGCAGTTGCGCTGGCCGCAGATCACATTCGCGCGCGGTGCAATGCGCGCGCCATTGACTTGGCTGCGGTTATGCGCCCAACTCCATGCATTCGCATCTTTCTCGCCGATGCACGACATCGGCAGTCCCTGGCAATGCAGGATCACGCCCATGATCGATCTCCACTACTGGTCCACGCCGAACGGTCACAAGGTAACGATGTTCCTTGAGGAGACCGGATTGGAGTACAGGATTTTCCCGGTGAACATCGGCAAAGGCGATCAGTTCAAGCCGGACTTCCTGCAGATCGCGCCGAACAACCGCATCCCCGCAATTCTCGATCACGCGCCGAAGGGCGGCGGCAAGCCGCTACAGCTGTTCGAGTCCGGCGCGATCCTGCTTTATCTCGCCGAGAAGACCGGACAATTCCTGCCGGCCGATATTCATGGCCGCTATGACGTGATCCAGTGGACGTTCTGGCAGATGGGCGGGCTCGGGCCGATGGCCGGGCAGAACCATCACTTCCGCAACTACGCCGTCGAGAAGCTGCCTTACGCGATCGATCGCTACGTCAACGAAACCAACCGGCTCTACGGCGTGCTCAACAAGCGGCTCGCCGACCGCGAATTCATCGCCGGCGACTATTCGATCGCCGACATGGCGAGCTATCCCTGGGTCGTGCCCTACAAGAACCAGGGCCAGGAGATCGACGATTTCCCGCATCTGAAGCGCTGGCTGGAGACGATCGGCAAGCGCCCGGCGACCGAGCGCGCCTATGCCAAGGCGAAGGAGGTCAATCCGAATTTCGGCCAGCCCGCGATCCGCACCGAGCAAGAGCGCAAGCTCCTGTTCGGGCAGACCGCGGCGGTGGTGCGGTAGAGACGCAACTCTCTCCCCGTCATTGCGAGGCGCGAAGCGACGAAGCAATCCATCTTTCCGCGTATGCGGATCGATGGATTGCTTCGCTTCGCCCGCAATGATGGTTGGCACGAGCGGAGCTCACGCCCCCACATACTTCGCCGGCCGCCGTTCCTTCCACGCCGCAAGCCCCTCGGCGAGATCGCGGCTCGGCACCAGCGCGGCGAACTGCTCGCTCTCGACCAAAAGGCCCTCGGCAATCGGCATATTGAGCCCGCGCGTCACAGCGGTGATGGTGCCGGCGACGGCGCCGGGCGAATGCCTGGTGATCCGGCCGGCGAGCTCGCGCGCGGCCGTCAGCAATTGATCGTGCGGCACGATCTGGTTGACCAGCCCAATCTCGCGCGCATGCTCGGGCGAGAACGGATCGCCGGCCAATAACAGTTCGAGCCCGCGCTTGCGTCCGGCCAGCCGCGGCAGCCGCTGCGTGCCGCCGAAGGTCGGGGGCATGCCGAGCTTGATCTCGGGTTTTGCAAATAGCGCGCGGTCGCTGGCGATCGCAAGATGTACTGCTTCAGTGATCTCGCAGCCGCCGCCGAAGGCGAGCCCGTTGACCGCGGCGATCACGGGCTTCTTGAACGCCTCGAGCCGCGCGGTCATGGCTTGTCCCCGTCGGACGAAGTCGCGCACCGCAACGGCGGCTCCCCGTTTGACGCTCTCGGAAAATTCCTTGATGTCGGCGCCGGCCGAGAAGGCGCGCTCGCCGGCGCCGGTCAGGATCACCGCGCGCACGTCAGCATCGCCCTCGATGCGGTCGAGTGCCGCCATCAGCTGATCGATCAGCGCGTAGTTCAGTGCGTTGAGCTGCTCGGGACGGTTCAGCGTGATCAGGGCGATCCCGTCGGTGATCTCGAGCAGGATGGGTTCGGGCATGGTGCGCTCTCCGGCATGGCTGTTTCGTGTCAGCGCCGAATGTAGAGCTAGCGGGAATTTGTGTATATTCACTGGTTAGTATACATACGCGCCATGCCCAGACCCTCCGAGCCCACCCGCGAGCGCATCGTCCAGGCGGCGAGCGCGCTGTTCTACAATGAAGGCATCCGCCGCGTCAGCGTCGACGAGGTTGCGGCCAAGGCCGGCCTCACCAAGCGCACGCTGTATTATCACTTCAAGAGCAAGGACGACCTGGTCGCCGCCTATCTCGCCGCGCGCGACCAGCCCAATCTCGCGCTGTTCCGCAAATGGTTCGCGGAGGCCGACGGTGGCCTGGCGGTGAAGGTCGAGGCGATCTTCAAGAACCTTGCGCGCTCGGCGCGGCATCCGAAGTGGAAAGGCTGCGGCTTCCTGCGCACCTCCGCCGAGCTCGCCAACATGCCCGGGCATCCCGCAATCCGGATCGGCGCCGCGCACAAGAAGAAGTTCGAGGACTGGCTGCGCGCGACCTTCGCGGACGAGGGCGTCGCCGATCCGCTCAAGCTGGCGCGGCAGATCCTGCTGTTGCTGGACGGATCATTCGCCGTGGTGCTGCTGCACCGTGACGCGAGCTATATGGAAACCGCCGGCGAGGCCGCGCGCACGCTGATCGAGACGGCGCTGGCGAAGCCAGCGCGCAAACGGGGTTAGAGCGTGTACTCATGGAGGCCCGTCCGCTACGCCCTGAAAAGGCGACATAGATCCGGACTGAAGTACCCCGGCCTTGGGCCAGAAGGCGACGATCGGGCCCGTCCGCCATTGGCCCGCTCCACTCCCGGAAGCGGACTTCGGTGAACCGATCTACAATCGAAAGGCCGGAGGAGACGGCGTTGGGCGACGTGGACGCCGCCCAACGCGATTATCAATCTCACTTTGCCATTGCCGTCCTGGCGGCCTCGATTTTCGCCTTCACGGAATCGAGGTTGAAGCTCGCGCCCTTCTGCATCGGCGGAAACTCGATTGCGGTCATGGCCAGCTTCTCGACCTCCTGCTGAACGAACACGAAGCGCCAGAACTCATATTTGAACCAGTCGAAGTATTGTTGCGCGCCATATTTGGTCCCGCTATCGGGCCAGCCCGTTCGCTCGAACGGATCCAGGCGAAGGTTGGTCAGGTAGGGCACGTCAACCTTGCTTTTTTCGCCCAACCAGCCCCCGGGCTGGTCGATGAAACGATACTTGTAGTCGTCGATGCGCACAGCCCCGAGCTCGCTCTCACCGAAATACCAGATTTCGTGCCGGTTCGACGGCCCCTTGCCGGTAATCATGTCCATCTGATTATAACCGTCCAGATGGCACTTGTAGGTACGGTCCCCGATGTGCTTCCCCTTCTTCAGTTCCTCGACGATGTTCGGGTTGCCGGCTGCGGCCAGCAAGGTCGGGAACCAGTCCAGCCCGGAGATGATGCCGTTTTCGATCTTGCCGGCCGGCACCTTGCCCGGCCAGCGGATCATCGCCGGCGCGCGGAAGCCGCCTTCCATGACCGTACCTTTGCTTTGAGCGAAGGGGGTCTGTCCGCCATCCGGCCAAGTGAAGACCTCGGTGCCGTTATCGGTGGTGAAGATGACGATGGTGTTGTCATCCACGCCCATGTCCTTAAGCTTTTGCATTACGACGCCGACATCGTCGTCGAGCTGCGCCATACCGGCTTCATGAATCGACCAGCCGTTCTTGGAGTTGCGCATCGCCTGGTACTTCGGCGACAAATGCGTGACGATGTGCATGCGGGTCGGATTGAGCCACAAGAAGAACGGCTTGTTGTCGGCTTTGGCCTTTTCGATGAAACTCAACGCAAAGTCTCGGATTTCATCGTCCACGGTTTCCATCCGCTTGGGATAGAGCGTTCCGGCGTCCTCAATTCTTTGCTTGCCGACCTTGCCCCAGCGCGGATCCACGGTGGCATCGTCCACATTGGTTGCCCACGAATGGATCATGTTGCGCGGACCGACCGTGTTTAGCAGCTCCTGCGGATAAGCGGGGTGGGCCGGGTCTTCCATCGCGTCGAGGTGATACAAATAGCCAAAGAACTCGTCGAAGCCGTGCACTGTCGGCAGAAACTCGTTCTTGTCGCCAAGGTGGTTCTTGCCGAATTGGCCGGTGGCATAGCCCATGCCTTTGAGCGCGGTGGCAATGGTCACGGCCTCCGCCGGCAAGCCCGTGGGGGCGCCGGCCTGACCGACCGTTGTCATCCCGGTGCGGATCGGCAGCTCGCCGGTGATGAAGTTGGCGCGGCCTGCGGTGCAACTCGCTTCGGCGTAATAATCGGTAAACAGCATGCCTTCTGCGGCGATCTTGTCGAGGTTCGGCGTCCGGCCGGCCATCATGCCACGATGGTAAGCACCGATATTCCAGATGCCGATATCGTCCCCCATGATGACGACGATATTGGGCCGCTGTCCGGCCGGCGCGGGCACCGGGGCCGGCGTCGGTTGCTGCGCCTGCGCGAAGCTTGTCGCCCCGACGGCAGAGAGTGCTGAAGCGGCGACGAGCGAACTACCGCTCAACAAGAGATCGCGGCGTTTCAATCCTGCACTGATCGGCTCTGTACCCATCTCAGGCTTTTCTGGAATCGTGTCGTTACTCATGACGTGATCCTCTTCCTCGTGATGCACCTGAAGCCGACATGGCTTGCTGAGGTGTCGATCGGCTCGGCATGACGCGTGGCCGGACGATAGCGGCGGCAATGGCTAGGGGCGCAAAGATGCGAGCCGCCTTAAGCACCTTGCGTGGAATCCTGGGTTCGGCTGACGAGAGTCGTAGCTTCCGCCCTCGGACCGGCCGCGTGGATCTTGCGGGATGCAGCAGGCTTTCGGGGCGTCTGCGTCGTGCTTCTGGTGAATACCAATCGCTCGTCTATTCCCAGACGCTGCCGATTCACGGGGGCCGTAGCCATTGACCGGGAATGCGGTGGCGCGCGAGGTGCGTTCGAAGCCATTAGCCGCCAGATCGGGTACGCCTGCCGCAACGCCAACGTCGTGCATGAGCTACTCGCAGTGAACGAGTTTCAAAGTTACGAGCGTCGCCGGAGCAAGAACCTCTCGGCAGCTTTCCAGCTCGCCGGTTGCTTCGGGAGGATTTAACGCTTTGGTCAGTCAAAAGACGATCGAGTATCTGAAGTGCGAGACCGACGACGCAGCATCTGCGAACGAGACAAGACAAGATGCTTCCAGCAACGCATCGTTCTCATGTTGATCTAGATCAATCGAGCCAGGTCGCCTCTTCCTTGTCGAGAGCCCCTGACGACTATGCAAAAAGTGCCAAGGCTGTGGCGTCACGAACACAGCCTTTCAATAAAAGGCCGGCCGAACGCAAGTATGCCGATTCCGCATGGACCAACGGCGGCGTCGGCTTATTCTTTCAGGGTTTCTACCCCGCCGGAGCGACGGTGGGATCGCGAGAGTCGGGGGATCGGCGATGGGGTACCTTGGACCGGGTTTGGGACGCAGATTTTTTTCGCAGTGGCATTTGAGTGTTGGAGCGCTTGCCGCTCTGCTGGCGCTGTCCACCCAAGCGGCTCGCGCCGACGAAAACGGCATCAGCTTTTGGTTACCCGGATTTTTTGGCAGCCTCGCGGCTGTTCCTCAGCAGGCGCCGGGCTGGTCGGTGACCTCGGTTTATTATCACACCTCTGTTTCCGCCGGCGGCGACGTGGCGCGGTCGCGCGAAATCACGCTTGGTCGCTTTCCCGCGAATCTGACGGCCACCGTGAACGCGAACGTCAATGCGAATGTGAATCTTGGCCTTGTGGCCGGGACTTATACTTTTGCAACACCCGTGCTGGGCGGTCAGGCCTCTGCCAGCCTGCTGGCGACCTACGGCTCCAACTCCACGTCGCTGGCGGGATCGCTCGTTGGGACATTGACGGGACCGGGCGGCGGCACTTTCCCCTTCTCCCGGTTTGACAGCATCGACAGCTCGCTCATTGCATTCGGCGACCTGATCCCGCAGTTCGCGCTGCGCTGGAATGCCGGTGTCAACAATTACATGACGTACGTTACCGCCGACCTTCCGGTCGGCGCCTATCAGTCGGGCCGCCTGGCGAATTTGGGGATTGGGCACTGGGCGGTCGACGCGGGCGGGGGCTACACCTATTTCGATCCAAAGACCGGGCATGAATTTTCGACGGTGCTGGGATTCACCTACAACTTCGTCAACCCCTCCACCCAATATCAAAGCGGCGTCGACATGCACCTCGACTGGGGCGCATCGCAATTCCTGACCAAGCAGTGGCAGGTCGGCCTCGTCGGTTACCTCTATCAACAACTCGGTTGCGACAGCGGCTCGGGCGATCGTGTCGGCTGCTTCCGCTCGCGCGTGGCGGGCGTCGGCCCGCAGGTCGGCTACATTTTCCCGGTCGGAGACATGCAGGGATATCTGAACCTGAAGGGCTACGGCGAATTTGCCAATGAAAATCGGCCGGCCGGCTGGAACGTCTGGCTGACGTTCAATCTTCAGCCCGCGGCGCCAACGCCGCCGACATCGACGAGGCCGAGATTCACGAAATAGCAGCGCCGGTCACGCTGCCACCGGCGCTGTGCTGAAGGATCAATCTGGCGCGGCGGTGGCAACGCAATCAGCCAATGGACGCTCCGCGAGCGTGCGGACAACATGTCCGGGTTGGGTCAAAACCCGTCGATGACGGCCGAGCCGGGTTGCATCCGCTTCATCCTTAGAAGCGGACAATATGAGCATACGCGCTGGCCGATCGGTCTCCGTCATTGCAATGAATTCGCGACAAATCTCAAAGCATTTTTGCGCTGAAGCGAAGGTGCAAACCATCGCTTCGCATATGCGGGACGATGGATTGCGTCGCTGACGCTCGCAATGACGATCAGAGCGCGCCGCGCTCGCGCAACAACGCCAGCACCGCGTTGAGGTCCGGCAGTACGGCTGCGCATTTTGCACGGGTCGCTTCGGTCGGCGGGGCCATGTCCGGCACCATCAGCGTGATCGCGCCGGCGGCGTGGGCGGCAGCGACGCCGTGGTTGGAATCCTCCACGGCGATGCAGGACGCCGGCGTCACGCCGAGCCGCGCGGCTGCCTTGAGATAGAGCTCCGGATCCGGCTTGCCCTGCGCGACATCGTCAAGCGTCAGCAACGTGTCGAAGCGCGCGCGGATGCCGGCGAGGGTGAGGTTGCGTTCGGCCGAACGGCGCGACGACGAGGTGACGATCGCCATCGGGCGTTCCGCGGCGGCGATGGCGTCGAGCAGATCGAGCGTGCCTGATTTGAGCGGCAGGCCCGACCGCATCATCCGATCGCGATGGTCGAGGAAGGCGCGGTTGACCTCGGCGAGCGGAAACGCCGCGCCGTAATGATCGCGCAGCATCACCTCGCAGGCCGGGCCGGGAAGCCCGACCATGGAGTGGCACAGCGCGACGACGTCGTCGGTGTAGCCGCATGCACTCAGCGCCGCGACCAGGCTGTCGAAATAGACCTTCTCGGTGTCGAGCAGCGTGCCGTCCATGTCGAGCAGGACGGCGTCGACGGTCCAGCGTGCGTTCACGTGGCGCTCACCGCTGGTTGCTGTTCCGCGAGCTTGCGCAAGCATGCGGGGCACAGGCAGTCGCCGCCGTCGGTCGGCATCGGCAGGCGAAAACGCTCATCGGAGCACCAGCACGCGCCCGTGAGCGAACAGGAAAATTCGCTGCCGCATGCCGTGCAGGCAAGCCGGCGCGGAGATCCTGGTTGGGAACGATCGTTTGACGAGAGGTCCATTCTAACCGCGATTTAATGCGCGAATTAATCTCGGGTTCATCCCGGACCGCGCTATGATGCCGTACGACAGATATAGCCGGGATAGGCGGCCAAGGAAATCGTCAAGGAAATCGCCCGGGAATTCGTCGAGGAAATTCTGATGGCCCGTGATTCGCAAGCCGCGCTGGTTGCCCTCAACCGGTTTGGATTCGGCGCCCGCGGCGGGGCGTCCGGCGACTTCATCAATGCGGCCTCCGATCCGCGCGGTTTCGTGCTGGGGGAACTGGCGCGTCCGAACGGCGCGCTGCTCGAAGTGCCGGGCCTGCTCTCGACACCCGAACTCGGCAAACAGGTGTTCGACTATCAGTTCGATATCCAGCAGGCGCGCAACGCCGCGAAGGCCGCGCAGCAAGGCGCGAGCGAAACGCCGTCGCAGGGACCGGACGCCAAGCCACAGCCGCGGCCCAACCTGTCGCTGTCCTCCGCCGCCAAGGAGATCGCCGGGAAGGATTCGGCGATGCAGGCGCCTGACAACGCCAATACGGCGATGACGCCGTCGGCTCCGATGCAGCCTCCGACGATGCAGCCGCAGGCCGGTCCCCCCAAGCCGCCGGCGCAACCGCTCAACATCATCCAGAAGACGTTCCGCGCCGAGGCGCTGGCGCGGCTGCAACGCGGCGTGGTCGCTGATTGCGGCTTTGTCGAGCGGCTCGTGGTGTTCTGGTCGAATCACTTCTGCATCTCCGCCAACAAGGGCGCGTTGGCGCGGATGTGGGCCGGCTCGTTCGAGCGCGAGGCGATCCGTCCGCATGTGCTCGGCCGTTTCCCGGACATGCTGAAGGCCGTCGAGCAGCATCCGGCGATGCTGTTCTTTCTCGACAACCAGCAATCGCTCGGCCCTGAGTCGCGCGCCGGCATCAACCGCAATCGCGGCCTGAACGAGAACCTCGCGCGCGAGATCATGGAGCTGCATACGCTCGGCGTCGGCGGCGGCTACACCCAGGACGACGTCACGGCGCTGGCGCGCGTCATCACCGGCTGGACCTTTGCCGGCCGCCGTGGCCAGTTAGGTGTGCCCGGCAGCTTCGTGTTCAATGCCAATGCGCACCAGCCCGGACCGCAGCAGGTGCTCGGCAAGACCTACGCGCAGGCCGGCGTCGCGCAGGGCGAGGCGGTGCTGTCGGACATCGCGCGGCATCCCTCGACCGCAAAATTCATCGCGACCAAATTCGCGCGCCACTTCGTCGCCGACGATCCGCCGCCGGCGCTGGTGGCGAGGCTGCAGGATACGTTCACGAAAGCAGACGGCGATCTCAGGGCGCTGGCCACCGCGCTGGTTCAGTCCAGCGAGGCCTGGCAGCCGCCGCTGACGAAGATGCGTTCGCCTTACGAATTCCTGGTCGCATCCGGTCGCCTGCTGGCGCGCAATCCCGAGGATCCGGGCCGCTATCTCAACGGCCTCAACGTGCTCGGCCAGCCCTTGTGGTCGCCGGCCGGGCCGAACGGATTTCCGGACACCGCCGCGGCCTGGGCTGCACCTGAAGGCGTCAAGCTCAGGCTCGACATTTCGGCGCAAGTCGCCTCCCAGCTCGCCGACCGGTTCGACCCGCGCGACCTGCTCGAGCTCATTGCCGCCGATGCAGCCTCGCCCGAGACGCGGCGCACCATCGAACGTGCGGAATCGCGGCAGCAGGCGCTGGCGCTGCTGTTGATGTCGCCCGAGTTCCAGAGGAGATGACGATGGAATGCTCCGAGAGCCTGATGCTGCAGGCGACGTCGCGGCGCGCGCTGCTGCTCGGCGGCGCCTCGTTTGCGGCCTGGGCGTATTTGCCGAAATTCGCGCGCGCCGCCGATGGCCGCGATCCGCGCTTCGTCACCATCATCCTGCGCGGCGCGCTCGACGGCCTTGCCACGGTCGCCCCGGTCGGCGACCCCGACTATGCCGGCCTGCATGGCGCGATCGCGCTGCGCCCCGATGGACCGAACGCGGCGGTGATGCTCGATCCGTTCTTCGGCCTGCATCCGGCGATGCCGGAATTTTCGCGGATGTATCGCGCCAAGCAGGCTGCGGTGGTTCATGCAGTGGCGACCTCCTATCGCGATCGCTCGCATTTCGACGGTCAGGACGTGCTGGAGAGCGGCTTCCCCGGTCCGGGCCGCGTGCAGTCCGGCTGGCTCAACCGCGCGCTGGAGGCGCTGCCGAAAGGCGAGCGGGTGACGAGCGCGCTCGCGGTCGGCCCGACCACGCCGCTGGTGCTGCGCGGCGCGGCGCCGACCGTCGGCTGGGCGCCGACCGCTCTGCCGCAAGCCGCCGACGACACCGCGATGCGGCTGCTCGATCTCTATCAGCACCGCGATCCGGCGCTGGCGAGTGCGCTGACGCAAGGCTTGCAGCTCGAGAAGCAGGCGCAGGGCGACGAGATGAAGCCGAAGCCCGGGGCGGGCGGCGTGGCGGCGATGCGCCTCGTGGCGCGCGGCGCCGCGAAATTGATGGCGGCCGATGACGGCCCGCGGATCGGCGCGCTCGCCTTCGACGGCTGGGATACCCATGCCAATGAAGGCGGGCCGGTCGGCCGCCTCGCGCAGCTGCTCGGCGGCCTCGACGGCGCGCTGGCGGAATTCCAGAGCGGCCTCGGCGCGCGCTGGCGCGACACCGTGATCGTGGTCGCCACCGAGTTCGGCCGCACGGCGCGCATCAACGGCACCGAGGGCACCGACCACGGCACCGGCACCATCGCGCTGCTCGCCGGCGGCGCGGTGAATGGCGGCCGGATGATCACCGACTGGCCGGGCCTCAAGCCCGCCAATCTCTACCAGGCCCGCGACCTCGCCCCGACCACCGACCTGCGCGCCGTGATCAAGGGCGTGCTGCACGACCAGTTCGGCCTCGGCGAACGCGTGCTGGCTGATGCCGTGTTTCCGGACAGCGCTCCGGTAAAGCCGATGAAGGGGCTGGTGGCTTAACGGCCAGCCTCAATCACGCTGTCGTCCCGGCGCAGGCCGGGACCCATTACCACCGCTGATGATTGTTGGGGCGCGCTGGAGTCACAGCGTGGCGTAACCACGCGCATTTGTGGTTATGGGTCCCGGCTTTCGCCGGGACGACGCTGTGGTTACACGACCGCAAGTGTCACCCCTTCGTAATCCGGTCGATCTCCGCCATCTCCTCCGCGCTCGGCTTCCAGCTGATCGCCTTGACGTTCTGCTCGATCTGTTCGGGGCGGGTGGCGCCGGCGATGACGCTTGCGACTCGCGGGCGGGCGGCGAGCCAGGAGAAGGCGAGCTCGAGCATGGTGTGGCCGCGCTCCCTGGCAAACGCCTGCAGCTTCTCGACGATGTCCTCGTTGCGCGGCGTGACGTAGCGATCCTTCAGGGCCGGCGCCTTGGCGAAGCGGGTATCGGCGGGTGCAGCGGCGCCGCGCTGGTACTTGCCGGTCAACAGGCCGCTGGCGAGCGGGAAGAACGGCAGCAGACCGAGATTGTATTGCTGCGCCGCGGGCAGCAGGTCCTTCTCGATGTCGCGCACCAGGAGGCTGTATTCGTCCTGGCAGGACACGAAGCGGTTCACGTTCATCTGGCGCGCGACGTACTCGGCTTCGGCGATCCGCCAGGCCGGGAAGTTGGAGTTGCCGATGTAGCGCACCTTGCCCTGGCGCACGAGATCGTCGAGCGCGCGCAGCGTCTCGTCGATTGGTGTGAGCGGATCGTAGTCGTGCTGCTGGTAGAGATCGATATAGTCGGTCTTCAGGCGGGTGAGGCTCGCTTCGACCGCCGACATGATGTAGCGCCGCGAGGCGCCCTGTTTGGTGCCGTCGGTCGCCATCGGCTTGGAGAATTTGGTGGCGAGCACGATGTCCTTGCGGCGGTCGCCCAGCACGGTGCCGAGCACGGTCTCCGAGCCGCCCATGCCGGCATAGATGTCGGCGGTGTCGAACAGGGTGATGCCGAGATCGATCGCCTTGTGGATCACCTTGCGCGAGGTTTCGAGGTCGGTGCGCTGGCCGAAATTGTTGCAGCCGAGGCCGACCGCGGACACGCGCAGCCCGGAGCCGCCGAGACTACGAATTTCCATGAGACAATCCTGTGGGATAGGCGAGGGGTGCCGCGCATTGTGACAAGCACGCCAGGGTCCGGCAAGGTGCCGTCCTACCGCCGATCGCGCATGGCAATGTCGCAAAAATGGCAATGTCGCAAAATGAGATGCCGCAAAAAAAGCGGTCCCGGTCAGACGCGGCGACTGACGGGGACCGCTCGGCGAAGATCTGAGACGGGGGGCCTGATCTGCGCGAGCGGAAGCCTAGCCGGGCTTTGTAACGTGCCGGTGACACCTCTGTTCAATCCACAGGCGCGGATGCGGGCTCAGAGAATCTTGCGATAGATGACGAAGCCGGGCTTGTCCGCGACCTTGTCATAAAGCTGCATCGCGGTGTGGTTGGTCTCATGCGTCTGCCAGTAGACGCGCGGCGAACCCACGAGCCGGGCCTGCGTGTAGACGCCGTTGATCAACGCGCGGCCAACGCCCTTGCCGCGCGCGGCTTCGCTGGTGAACAGATCCTGCAAATAGCAGGTCGGCGCGATCGCCGTGGTCGAGCGGTGAAACAGATAATGCGTCAGCCCGAGCAATCTGCCGCCGGCGTCGGCGACCAGTGCATGCACCGGCTCATAGGCATCGAAGAAACGCTCCCACGTCATCGCGGTGATCTCGGGCGCGAGTGCGGTCGGCCCGGATCGCTCATAGAAGGCATTGTAGCCGTCCCACAGAGGAAGCCACTGGGCGTAGTCGTCGCGCGTGACGAAGCGGATGGTGACGTCGTCGGCCATGGAGATTCCTGGATGATCCTGCGGTTGCGGGCGATGCCTCCGCACCGCTCGCAAGATTCTACCGTCGCTGTCTCGCAGGATCAATTGCGGACGAGGTCGCGCCTCACTCGGCGGCGCGCAGCAGTCGCGCCAGATGGCGCTCGCGCCCGGCGCGCTGCGCCCGGTATTCATCGGCCTTCGCGGGATCGTCGGTGTGCCGCACCAGGTCGGTGACCGGCGTGTAGCTCAGCATGCGGCCGCCGTCCGGCAGTGCGGTGCAGCTGAAGCGCAGCACCTGACCGTCGGCGAGGTTGAGATTGATCGGCGTGGAGTCGCCGGCGCGCATCATTGCGATGCGCTCGGCGATGAACGCGCTCAGCTCGTCTTCCGGCAGTTCATAGGCGCCGGTGTCGCGGCCGTGATACATCAGCGCGACGAAGGGCGGCTTGCTCTCGGCCTGCGCATCCGACAGCGCGAAATAGTCGCGGAAGGCGCGGTTGATGAATTCGGCGCGGGTGTCGGCGTCGAGCAGCACGATGCCGATGTCGACCTGATCGAGCGCGGCGGCGAGCCGCTCCGAGGTCGCGTGATGCTGCTGGTCGGCGGCAAAGGCGTCGATCCATTTCTGCCGCAGCATTCCGGTGATCACGGCGGTGCCGGCCGCGGTCGCCGCCAGCATCAGCATCCGCGCGACGTCGGCTGTCTCGTAACCGGGCAACGCGCGATGATTTAGGAAGAACAGCGCCGAGGCGGCCACCGCGATCGCGGCGGAGATCAGCCCGGAGGCGATGCCGCTGATCGAGCTCGCAAGCGCCACGATGCAGACGAACAGCGGCGCGGGATTGGGGACGGCGACAACGAGGCGATCGAGCAGGAAGGCGGCGGATGCCGTGATCGCCGTCAGGGCCGGACCTGAAATTGCACGCCAGTCGAATTGCATGCGCGTTCTCGCCATCTGTCAAACGAACGATAAAGCCGCAGTTTGGCGACAGGGCCGCAACGGCGCCGGCATTTCCGTCACGACCGTTAAGCGGGCGTTGCGAGGGCCGAACCAGCTTTCGCTGCTTTCAAATCAAATGATATGCAGATCGGCACGGAACCCGGTTCCCTGCCTGCGGGTTACCGCGTGCTTTGCTTGCAAGAGGACAATCGATGCCCGCCATTTCGCCTTCGCTGCTGCCGATCCTGATGCTGTTCGCCTCGAACGTCTTCATGACCTTCGCCTGGTACGGCCATCTCAAGTTCAAGGATCATTCGCTCCCCATCGTCATCCTGGTGAGCTGGGGCATCGCCTTCTTCGAATACTGGCTGGCGGTGCCGGCCAACCGCTGGGGCAGCGCGGTCTACTCGGCGGCGCAGCTCAAGACCATGCAGGAGGTGATCACGCTGGTCGTATTCGCCGCCTTCTCGGTGTTGTACCTGAAGGAGCCGCTGGGCTGGAATCACGCGCTCGGATTTGCCTTCATCGCCGCCGGCGCGTTTCTGATCTTCCACAAATGGGGCTAATGCGCTTTGCGCCTGAGCTAGCGGTGCGGGGCCGGCTTGGCGGCGGGCGTCGTGACATGTGCGGGGCGTGCGTGGTCTTCGCCTTGCGTGCCGGTCACGATCAGGAGCGATGCTGCGAGCAGGATCGCTGCCGACAGCGTCACGGTCACAAGTCCGACGGGGGTCTTCATCATGTCGCGCCGCTGTCTCTCCCGCGCCTTGCCGCGGATCAGGTGCCAACCGGAAATTGCTTGATTACGCCGGGATCGCCGTTGCCATGGTGATGTTGCTCGACAGCACGGTCACGGCGACGACCAGGCACAGCGTCAGCGCGCCAAGCGCGAGCGACGCTGCGATCGCGTTCGTCAGCCGGGATGATGCCACCGGGGCAGGGCGGCCATCGAAGCCTGCCGTGCCGGACCACCGTTTCATGGTCTAAATCCCTCAGGCCGCGAGCGAATCACTCGCGACATCCGCGCGAATCTGCCGGTTGTCACCGGCAACATTGCGGCGGCGGCGCCGTCCAAAAATGGCTAAAATGCGGCGGTGGCGCGGGTTTTGCCCGTTATTTGGGCAGTTTCCCCGTTATTCCCTGGATTCACACCCAGCCGTTCAGACGCCGGCTGCGAGCCGGGGCTCAGGCTCGGCCTCGGTACCGGGCTGCCAGTCCATCGAGACAAACCCGGGGGTCTGCTCGACCCGTTTCAGCCAGGCGCGGATCGACGGAAAGGTCGCCAGGTCGAAGTCGCAGCGGTCGGCGACGTGGGTGTAGCCGTAGAGGGCGATGTCGGCGACGGTGAGCTGTCCGGCGGCGAAATAGGTGTGTTCCTTGAGGTGATTCTCCATCACCTGCAGCGCCGCGTAGCCGCGCTCCATCCAGTCCTCCAGCGCGTGCGTCTGCAGGTCGCGTCCGCCCTTGACCAGCGACAGCCAGAAATAGGCGGCGCCGATGTTCGGCTCCAGCGCGTGCTGCTCGAAGAACATCCACTGCAGCGCCTCGGCGCGCTCGATCCGCGACTCCGGCGCCAGCGGCGTGCCGATCGCGACGTACCAGAGGATGGCATTGGACTCGGCGAGATGGCGGCCTTCGGCGACCTCGAGCAGCGGCACCTGGCCGCTCGGATTCTTGGCCAGGAATTCCGGGGTGCGGCTCTCGCCGCGCAGGATGTCGATTTCGATCGCCTCGTACGGCGTGTTCAGCACGGCAAGCGCCAGCCGGACCTTGTAGCTGTTGCCGGAGCGCTGCATCGAATAGAGCTTGTACATTGCGTCGGTGTTCACTCGGGTCAGGGAGACGGTACGCTCGAATTGCGCGGCCTGTCACACCGCAACGCCGCTAAACAATGATGCCGACGGGGGTGCGTCGCAAGCCCTGCAGTGTGGAAAAAGTCGAAACGTCTACCGCACTGCACGCGTGCAGAACGATTCCATCAACACGGCAGAACAACTCGGATCACGCCTGCGCGACGCTCTGCACGGTGCCGGTCGATGGCAAGGTCGATATCAAGGTTGATACCAAGGTCGCGACCCATGGCCGGCGCGCTGCAACCCACAAACCTTAACGCGCCGTCCTTGGCGGCACGACGCGCCGGTCGGCGTTGACGGCCCGCCGCTAGCGCTGTCAGGCAGGTGCCGCGCGGCATTGTCCTCGGAGCAATCCGCGCCGGCACAAGCCGCCGAAGGCCCTGCCGGCAAGGCCAGAGCTGTGGTCGCCGGGCTTGCCGGATATGAGTCATCCGGCGCCGGAACTTGCGGAAAATTGCGCGCACCGCGAGCCATACGCGAAAGTTTTCGTGCTTTACCGCCAAGCTTCTTGCGGTGCAGCGGCGACAGGCCTAGGGTGCCGCGATCCCATTCAAATCAAGTCGTGGCCCAACGGCTCACGACGTTTGCCAGGAGATGATAATGGCCTTCCTGTCCGCTGCGCTCGACCGTGTGAAGCCGTCCGCGACGATCGCGGTCACGGACAAAGCACGCGCGCTGAAAGCCGCGGGCCGCAACGTCATCGGCCTCGGCGCCGGCGAGCCTGACTTCGATACGCCCGCCAACATCAAGCTAGCAGCGATCCACGCGATCGAGGCCGGCAAGACCAAGTACACCGATGTCGGCGGCATTCCGGAGCTCAAGGAAGCCATCATCAACAAGTTCGCGCGCGAGAACGGCCTGACCTACAAGCCGAACCAGGTCATCGTCGGCACCGGCGGCAAGCAGGTGCTCTACAACGCGCTGATGGCGACCATCAATCCGGGCGATGAGGTGATCATCCCGGCGCCGTACTGGGTCAGCTATCCCGAGATGGTGGCGCTCGCCGGCGGCGAGTCGGTGCCGGTGGTTTGCCCGGCCTCGACCGGCTTCAAGCTGCGTCCGGAAGATCTCGAGAAGGCGATCACGCCGAAGACCAAATGGGTGATCCTGTGCTCGCCCTCGAACCCGACCGGCTCGGCCTATACGAAGACCGAGCTCAAGGCGATCACCGACGTCCTGGTCAGGCATCCGCATGTCTGGGTGATGACCGACGACATGTACGAGCACCTCGTCTATGACGACTTCGTCTTCACCACGGCGGCGCAGGTCGAGCCGAGCCTGTACGATCGCACGCTGACCGTGAACGGCGTGTCGAAGGCCTACTGCATGACCGGCTGGCGCATCGGCTATGCCGGCGGCCCGGCGCAGTTGATCAAGGCGATGGCGACGATCCAGTCGCAGTCGACCTCGAACCCGTCGTCGATCGCGCAGTGGGCGTCGGTCGAGGCGCTCAACGGTCCGCAGGACTTCATCGCTGCGAACAACAAGGTGTTCAAGGAGCGTCGCGACCTCGTGGTGTCGATGCTCAATCAGGCGAGCGGCATCGAGTGTCCGCGGCCGGAAGGCGCATTCTACGTCTATCCGTCCTGCGCCGGCACGATCGGCAAGAAGGCGCCGTCGGGCAAGCTGATCGACAACGACGAGGTGTTCGTCACCGAATTGCTCGAGAGCGAAGGCGTCGCCGTGGTGCAGGGATCGGCATTCGGGCTCGGACCCGCGTTCCGCATTTCCTACGCCACCAAGACCTCCGATCTCGAAGATGCCTGCAAGCGCATCCAGCGCTTCTGCGGTAATCTGCGGTAGTTCGATCCGAAATTAAGAAACGCTCCCGCACCTGGTGCGGGAGCGTTTTTGTTTATGCGCTGAAATCGCGCGCCGGTAGATTCGACGAGTCAAATCACATCCTGCTCACCTCACGCGCGTGTGTGCGAACATCGATGCCACACGCGGGAAGTTTTTACGGCGTCTTTGCGCACTGCCTTGTTTTGGACACGAGCCTTCCTTCCTGTCCGCCGCGCAAATTCAGTTCACCTTGCGGAGACAGTTCAATGCGACTTTCGACCCTCACCCTTGCAGCGCTTGCGTTGCTGGCGCCGTTCGCCACCGCCAACGCGGCGCCTCAGGTTCAAGCCGGGGTCCTGCAATGCCAGGGCGGCGAGAATGTCGGCTTCGTTGTCGGCTCTGTCGCGCGCCTCGAATGCGTGTTCCAGAGCGGCGGCCGTCGGCCCGAGCCCTATGTTGCTACCGTGAAGCGGATCGGCGTTGATCTCGGCGTCACCGCGACGACCCAGCTCGCCTGGGCCGTGAGCGCGCCGACCACGCAGCTTCCGCGCGGTGCGCTGGCCGGCAGCTACGGCGGCGTCGGCGTCAACGCCTCGGTCGGCCTCGGTGCCGGCGGTAACTTCCTGTTCGGCGGCCCGAACAATGCCTATGCGCTGCAGCCGGTCAGCGTGCAGGGCCAGACCGGCCTCAACGTTGCGGCCGGCATCGCCGGCATCGATCTCGAGCCGGTCGCCTACGGCGGTCCGCGCCGTCATCATCGTCACCACCGTCATCATCGCCATCACTAAGTTGGTGGTGTCTCATCAAGAGGCCCGCGAAAGCGGGCCTCTTTTTTGTTGTCTGTTGTTTGCTGTCCGTTGCTCGATCAATCGGCAGACCCCGAGGAACATAGCAGCGCCGCAACATCTCCTGACAATCGGTGGCCGGGCACCGCAAATTCTGGCTGGACGTTCGATGTTGTGGCATAGGATGCGAACGGCGCCGCAGACACGGCGCCGTTCTGTTCTCTGCTTGCGTCATGCCTCTCAGCCGGAGACTCGCCAACATGCGTCGCTTCACTCTCCTCGCCGGTGCTGCCATTGCCACGCTGACCGCAATCGTCGGCGCCAGCGCCCAACAGCCGATCCAGCGCGTGCAGGTCGGCGTTCTGGAATGCCGCGGTGGTGCGAGCGTCGGCTTCATCGTCGGTTCCGTGACCCATCTCGGTTGCGTGCTGCGCGCCAATGGTCTGCCTGAGGATCGCTACATCGCGACCATCCAGAAGGTCGGCATCGATCTCGGCATCACCCAGGAATCGGCGCTGGCCTGGGGCGTCTACGCACCGGTGGAGCGGCTCGGGCCGGGTGCGCTCTCCGGCAACTACGCCGGCGCGCAGGGCAGCGCGACGCTCGGTGTCGGCGTCGGCGGCAACGTGCTGGTCGGCGGCTCCGACAACACGATCGCCCTGCAGCCGCTCAGCGTGCAGGGCCAGGTCGGCATCAACATCGCCGCCGGCCTCGAGAGCCTGGAGCTGCGTCCGGGCCGCTAACGCGCGCCCGTGCGGCTGATCAGCTTGCCGAAGAAGCCGCTCGCTTCTTCGGCAACGATCCCGGGCGCCTCGGCGTGAACGTAATGTCCGGTCTCGACGAACCTGATCGAAGGTTCGCTCCAATAGTCTCCCAACCTGTCCGACCATTCGGGCGCGATCAACGGATCGCGGCGACCCCAGAGAAAGCGCGAGGGCACGTCGATGCGCGGCTGCGCCGGCAGCTTGCCTTCCAGCCAGCGCCGGCGATTGGGCGCGGACGAGAGATACCAGTCGAAGCCGCCCTGGATGTTGCCCGGCTTCATGAAGTTGTCGACATAGGCTTCCAGCAGGTCGCCGAACACGGCGGGATCGTCGCCCGACCAGTGGTCGAGGAAATGTCGGAAGTAGAGCCGGCATGACTCGCGCGAGCTTCCGACCAGTTGCGCGGCCCATGGCAGCTGCTGGAAGTATTGATACCAGACCTCGATCAGGTGGCCGGGCTGGCCGTAGCGGTGCCCGAGGCCCGGATAGGGCGTGCAGAGATAGAGCGTGCCGGTCAGCCGCTGCGGCTGTCGATGCGACATCGCCTGCATGACATAGGCGCCGAGATCGCCGCCGATCACGCCGAAGCTGATATGACCGAGCGCGTCCATGACCGCAAACATATCCAGCGCGTGGCGCTCCGCGGTGGCGGACGCATCCGACCCCGGTGTCGGCTTGCCGGTGTCGCCGCAGCCGCGCAAGTCGGGCGCGATCAGTTCAAAGCTGTCGCCGAGGCGCAGCATCAGCGGGCGCCACACCAGCCAGAACTCCGGCCAGCCGTGAAGCAGGAGCAGCGGCGGCCCTTTGCCGAAGCGCGCGACATTGACGCGCAGACCATCGATATCGATCTTCTGTTGTGTGATGCCTGCCGCGGCTGCATCCGCGAAGGCTTTTTCCAGCGCCGTCATGGGGACTCCCTGTGGTTTGCCGCAGGCTGTCCGCGTTCGCGCATCCGGTCCAATACTCGTTCGATACGGTTGCAGAGCTATTGCATATGACGGACGGCACCCGCCGCCGTGCTATACCGCCGGCATGGAATTGCGACATCTCAGATATTTCGTGGCGCTCGGCGAGGAATTGAACTTCACCCGCGCGGCCGAGCGGCTGCACATCGCGCAACCGCCGCTGAGCCAGCAGATCCGTCAGCTCGAGGACGAACTCGGCGTGACGCTGCTGCAGCGGAATAGCCGCCCTGTCAGGCTCACCGAGGCGGGCGAGCTGTTGCTTGCGCGCGCCCGCGCGCTGCTCGCAAATTTCGAGGCCGCGGTCGCGGACACGCGGCGCGTCGGGCGCGGCCAGGCCGGCAAGCTCGCGATCGGATTCGTCGGCTCCGCGATGTTCGCCGGTCTGCCCGATCTCATCGGCAGCTATCGCGACGCCTGTCCCGACGTCGAGCTCGTGCTCGACGAGATGCTGGCGGCCGAGATTGCCGAAGCGCTGCGGCGACGCCGGATCGATGTCGGCTTCGCACGCCCCGCGCTATTGCCGGAGGCGGGACTTGCCCAGCGCCTGATCCTGGAAGAGCCCTATGTCGCGGCGTTGCCGCGCGCGCATCCGCTTGCCGAGAGGGACGACATTGCGCTCGCCGAATTGTCCGACGATGCCTTCGTGCTGTATCCGGCGCGACCGGAGCCGTCGGTCACCGGCCTGATCGTCGCCGCGTGCCAGGCCGCCGGCTTCACGCCGCGGCTCGCACAGGAGGTGCTGCATCTGCAAACCGCGATTGGCCTGATCGCAGCCGGCGTCGGTGTGTCGCTCGTTCCGGAGGCCGCGGCGCGCGCACAGGCCGGTCGCGGCGTGGCGTATGTCCACTTGGCCGCGCCGGCGGTGACGGCTCCGCTCACGATTGCGTGGCGCGATGAAGATGTCTCGCCCGCCGTGCAGCGTCTGCTCGACCTTGCGACACGCTTGCGCGAGATTGCTCCGGGACTTGCGCGAAGGAACTGACGCAGCGGCCGCAATTGTCCGGACGATGGCTCGGGATCGCAAACTTACGCGACGCCGCACCGCAGCGACGTTTTCCCGCTTGCCAAATGTCAAACGCAGGCAGAGCATAAACGGTCGCCGACCCAATCATGGGCCGAGCTCCAAAACGAGGAGGCGGCAATGGGACAAGACGTCAGAAGTCCCCGAGGTCCACGGTGCATCGCATTGGTGGGCCCTTTCCAAAGCGGTAAAACCACACTTCTGGAAGCGATCCTGGCGCGCACTGGCGCCATTAAGAATGCCGGCAGCGTCGATGCCGGAACCTCCGTCGGCGATGCCAGCCCCGAGGCGCGTCAGCACAAGATGGGCGTAGGCCTGACCGCCGCCACCACCACCTTTATGGGGGACAGCTACACCTTTATCGATTGTCCCGGCTCGATCGAATTCGCGCACGATATGCGTGCAGCGTTGCCGGCGGTCGATGCCGCGGTCGTGGTCTGCGAAGCCGACGAGAAGAAGCTGCCGCAGCTGCAGATCATCCTGCGCGAGCTCGAGGAGCTCGGAATTCCCCGTTTTCTATTCCTGAACAAGATCGACCGCGCCAACAAGCGCGTCCGCGAGACGCTTGCGACGCTGCAGCCGGCCTCGCGCGTGCCGCTGGTGCTGCGCCAGATCCCGATCTGGAACGGCGATCTGATCGAAGGCTTTGTCGATCTCGCGCTGGAGCGCGCCTTCGTCTATCGCGAGCACAAGCCGTCGGAGGTGATGGCGCTCGAGGGCGGCAATCTCGATCGCGAGAAGGAAGCGCGCTTCTCGATGCTGGAGAAGCTTGCCGATCATGACGACGCGCTGATGGAGCAATTGCTGGAGGATATTCAGCCGCCCCGCGATGCCGTGTTCGACGATCTCGCCCGCGAATTGCGCGAAGGGCAGATCTGTCCGGTGCTGCTCGGCGCTGCGAGCCGCGAGAACGGCGTGCTCCGCCTGATGAAGGCGCTGCGCCATGAGGCGCCCGGCGTTGCCGAGACCGCCGATCGGCTCGGCATCAAGGACCAAAAGGATGCGCTGGCCTACGTGTTCAAGACCGTGCACTTGCAGCACGGCGGCAAGCTGTCGCTGGCGCGCGTGCTTGCGGGCCGGCTCGACGACGGCATGACGCTGCAATCCTCAAGCGGCGAGAGCGGGCGCGTCTCCGGCATCCTCGCGGTCTCGGGCGCGCATGACAGCAAGCGGCCGCAGGCCGAGGCCGGCGACACCGTCGCGCTCGGCAAGCTCGATGCGATCAAGACCGGCGATACGGTCTCGAGCGGCAAGACGGCGCCGGCCTCGCTGGTCAAGGTCGAGCCGGCCGCGGCCGTGCTGTCGATCTCGATTGCCGCGACCGACCGCAAGGACGACGTCAAGCTCGGCCAGGCGCTGCTGCGGCTCAACGAGGAAGATCCCTCGCTGACGATGATCCAGAACCCGCGCACCCACGACACCGTGCTGTGGGGGCAGGGCGAGATGCATCTTCGCGTGGCGCAGGAGCGGCTGAAAGACCGCTACGGCGTCAACGTCAAATCGCATCCGCCGGCGATCGGGTACCAGGAAACCATCCGCAAGCCGATCACCCAGCGCGGCCGGCACAAGAAGCAGTCCGGCGGCCACGGCCAGTTCGGCGACGTCGTGCTCGACATCAGGCCGAAGCCGCGTGGTTCTGGTTTCGAATTCCACGAGAAGGTGGTCGGCGGGGCGGTGCCGCGCAACTATATCGGCGCGGTGGAAGAGGGCGTCGTCGACGCGCTGGCGCGTGGCCCGCTCGGCTTCCCCGTGATCGACGTCGACGTCACGCTGACCGACGGCTCCTATCACAGCGTCGATTCCTCCGACCTTGCGTTCCGCACCGCGGCGCGGATCGGGGTCAGCGAGGGGTTGCCGCAGTGCCAGCCGGTGCTGCTGGAGCCGATCCATATGGTCGAGATCGTCTGTCCGAACGAAGCGACCGCCAAGATCAACGCGATCCTGTCGGCGCGCCGCGGCCAGATCCTCGGCTTCGACACCCGCGAGGGCTGGAGCGGCTGGGATTGCGTCCGCGCCACGATGCCGGAATCCGAGATCGGCGACCTGATCGTCGAGCTACGCTCCGCCACCGCCGGCGCCGGCACCTTCACCCGCCAGTTCGACCGCATGGCCGAAGTGACGGGCCGCGCCGCCGACCAGATCATCGCCGCGCATCGCGACGCGGCGTGATCCAATTGTCATTCCGGAGCGCTCGCGCCCGCGAGCGAATCCGGAATTTCGATATTCCCCAATGCGCAATTGCGCATTGGGATTCGATGCTGTCGCATCGCCCCGCAATGACGGGGAGACTGCTTCGCTCCCTTCCTTCCCAAGCCATGTACTTTCATGAACATTGTCGTTCTGAACACCGGGAGCGATTCCCACCGTCATGCTTGAATCCCGCCGTAACCTGGCGCTGGCCTGCGCGCTCAGCGCGCTGGCCGGCTATGTCGACGGCATCGGCTATCTGCATCTCGGCGGGCTGTTCGTCTCCTTCATGAGCGGCAACTCGACGCGGCTCGGCGTGACGCTGGCCGAGGGGCACTGGCAGCTCGCCCTGGAAGCGCTGGAGCTGATCGTGCTGTTCGTCGCCGGCGCCGCAGCCGGCAGCCTGATCGTGCTCAGCGCGCTGGCGCATCGCCAGCCCCTGCTCCTGCTCGTCGAGGCGTGGCTGCTGACGGCGGCGGCGGTGGCCTATGCCTATGGCCTCCCGAGCGCCGCGGTCGCCGCCATCGTGCTGGCGATGGGGCTCGAGAACGCCGTATTCCAGCTCGAAGGCGGCGCCGGGCTCGGCCTCACCTACGTCACCGGGGCGCTGGTGAAGGCCGGCCAGTTGATCGCCGCCGCGCTCACCGGCGGCGCGGGCTGGGCCTGGCTGCCGAACCTGCTGCTGTGGGCGGCGCTGGTCGCGGGCGCGCTCGCCGGGGCGATGGCCTATGGCTGGATCAACCTCGCCGCGATCTGGTTCGCCGCAGCCGCCGCGTTCGCCCTCAGCGCGCTGGTTGCCGCAACCGCGAAGCGGACGGATTGACAGCGCGCCTGCCTTGGCCGATGTCACAATCATGACGTCCTCAAGCAAAACCCGCGCCGCGTGCCTGATCGGCTGGCCCGCCGCGCATTCCCGCTCGCCGCTGATCCATCATTACTGGCTGCGCACGCTCGGCATCGAGGGCGGCTATGTGATCGAGGCGGTGCCGCCGGAGGATTTCAAGGATTTCCTGTTCCGCCTGTCGCTGCGCGGCTTCGTAGGCGCCAACGTCACCATTCCGCACAAGGAGCGCGCGCTGGCGCTGTCGGCACCGGACGAGCGCGCCCGTGCCGTCGGCGCCGCCAACACGCTGTGGTTTGCCGATGGCGAGTTGCGCTCGACCAACACCGATGTCGAAGGCTTCATCAACAATCTCGACGCCTGCGCGCCCGGCTGGGACAAGACCGAGGACGCGCTGGTGCTCGGCGCCGGCGGCGCGTCGCGTGCGGTGGTGTTCGGCCTGATCGAACGTGGGATCGCGCGCGTGCATCTGGTCAACCGCACCATCGACCGTGCCCGTGCGCTGGCCGACCAGTTCGACGCGCGCGTTCATCCCGCGACGTGGGACACGGTCGGCGAGCTGCTGCCGCGCGCAGGGCTGCTGGTGAACGCCACGTCGCTCGGCCAGCATGGCCAGCCCGCGCTCGAGGTCGATGTGGGGTTGCTGCCGCAAAATGCGGTTGTTTCCGATATTGTCTATGTGCCGCTGGTGACGCCGCTGCTCGCGGCGGCGGAGGCGCGTGGCCTGAAGACCGCTGACGGGCTCGGCATGCTGCTGCATCAGGCGGTGCGCGGTTTTGAATTGTGGTTCGGCCAACGCCCGCAAGTTACAGCGGAACTGCGTGGGCTGGTCGAAGCCGATCTCACAAAGACTTGAGGCCTGGAATAGCGTCTCCGGCACGGTGTCTCGTGTTAGTCCCCCGCGTTCCCTCCCGGAGATCACCATGCCTGCCAGCCGTTCCCATCTCATTCGTCCGTGCATCGCGCTCGCGATGGTGACGGCATCCACGCTTTATGCGCTTGCGCAGCAGCCGCCGACGCCGACGCGGGTGCGTGGAACCGTCGAGAGCGTCGATGGCGATACGCTGGCGGTGAAGTCGCGCAGCGGCGAGGACGTCAAGCAGCACATGGCAGGCAACATGGTGGTGCTCGGTCTCACCAAGGTCGCGCTGTCCGACATCAAGGTCGGTTCCTTCATCGGCACGACCACCGTGCCCGGCCCCGACGGCACGCCGAAGGCGGTCGAGGTACATGTCTTCCCGGAGAACATGCGCGGCACCGGCGAAGGGTCGCGACCCTACGATCTGAAGCCGAACAGCAGCATGACCAATGCGACCGTCGCGCAATCCGTCGTCGGCAATGACGGCCACACATTGCTGGTGAAATACAAGGACGGCGAGAAGAAGGTGGAGGTCGCACCCGATACACCGGTCGTGACCTATGTTCCCGGCGACAGAGCGGACCTGAAGGCCGGCGCCAAGGTCATCGCCTTCATGAAGAAACTGCCGGACGGCTCGCTTGAGACCGACCGCGTCAGCGTCGGCCGCGACGGCCTCACGCCGCCGATGTGAGGCTGAACAGGCTCCGCTGTCGTCCCTGCGAAAGCAGGGACCCATAACCACGGGGTTGAGTTGTTGAAGCGCGCTGTCGCCTCGGCGCTGCGAAACGACGGCCATCGGTGGTTATGGGTCCCGGGTCGCGCTTCGCTTGCCCGGGACGACGAAGACTCTTCGGGCTACGGCTGCCGTGCAGCGCTCAAGCGTATCACCTGTCCGTTATCGCAGTAACAGCCCCTCATCCGGCGCGTAATTGTCGAGCGTCACCTCTTCTGCGAAGGAGAGGTGCCGCACGGAATACCACCAATTCCCCGGTGTTCCCTAATCCGCCAGCCCAACCCATGAGGGACACCATGCCGAAATCGCCGCTGTTCGCCGCATTGCTTCTCGTTGCCTTTGCCTCGGCTGCATCCGCGCAGCAGCCGCCGACGGTGCGCATTCGCGGCACCATCGAGGCCGTCGACGGCGCCATGCTGTCGATCAAGTCGCGCGACGGCGCCGACATGAAGGTGCGGACCACCGACAACGTCGCGGTGTTCGGCGTCGCCAAGACCGATCTGTCGGAGATCAAGCCCGGTTCCTATATCGGCGTCACCGCGATGCCCGAGCCAGACGGGACGCAGAAGGCGATCGCGGTTCACATCTTCCCGGAGAACCAGCGCGGCGCCGCCGAAGGCTTCCGTCCCTGGGACCTGCGCGCCAACTCGACGATGACCAACGCCACCGTTGCCGAGACCGTGAAGGGCACCGACGGCCAGAACATCACGGTGAAGTACAAGGACGGCGAGAAGAAAGTCGTGGTGCCGCCGGGTACCCCGGTCGTCACCTTCGTCGCCGGCGACAAGTCGGAGCTGAAGCCGGGCGCCAAGATCATCATCTTCGGCGCGGTGAAGAAGGACGACGGCACGCTGGAAGCCAACCGCGTCAATGTCGGCCGCGACGGAGTTACGCCGCCGATGTGAGGCGAAGCGCACCTCTCTCAACACGTCGTCCCGGCGAACGCCGGGACCCATAACCACCGATGGTGGTTTGTTGAGAGGGCTGGGGCCACAGCCGTGTTCTAGTCTCGTACGGCTGTGGTTATGGGTCCCGGCGTTCGCCGGGACGACGCTTGTGGACGGGATGGCGCCGGCGGCTAAACCGCCAGCACGTGATCGTCGATCTCGGCGATGGTGTTGACGCCGCACAGCCCCATCGTGGTGGTGAGCTCCTTGCCCAGGATATCGATCGCCTTGGCGACGCCTTCCTGGCCGCCGGCGCCGAGGCCATAGGCATAGGCGCGGCCGATCATGCAGGACTTCGCGCCGAGCGCCAGCGCCCGCATGACGTCCATGCCGGTGCGGATGCCGCCGTCGAACATGATCTCGAGCTTCGAGCCGACCTCGTCGACGATCTCCGGCAGCACCTCGATCGAGGACGGCGCGCCGTCGAGCTGGCGGCCGCCATGGTTGGAGACCACGATCGCCTGCGCGCCGGTCTTGGCGGCAAGCTCGGCATCCTCGACGTCGAGGATGCCTTTAAGGATCAGCTTGCCCGGCCAGATGCTGCGGATCCAGTCGATGTCCTTCCAGCTCAGCGAGGTGTCGAACTGCGAGGCGGTCCATTCCGACAGTTTCGTCAGATCCTCGGTGCCTTTGACGTGGCCGGCAATGTTGCCGAAGGTGCGGCGCTTGCCTTGCAGCACGCCTGACACCCAGGCGGGCTTGGTCGCGAAGTCGATCAGCTTCGACAGCGACCATTCCGGCGGCACCGTCATGCCGTTCTTGATGTCCTGGTGGCGCTGGCCGATCACCTGCAGGTCGACGGTCAACACCAGCGCCGAGCATTTCGCGGCGATCGCGCGCTCGATCAGCGATTTGATGAAGCCGCGGTCCTTCATGACGTAGAGCTGGAACCAGAACGGCTTGTCGACGGCGGCCGCGATGTCCTCGATCGAGCAGATCGACATCGTGCTCTGGGTGAAGGGAATGCCGGCCGCCTGCGCGGCGCGGCAGGCATAGATCTCGCCGTCGCCATGCTGCATGCCGAGCAGGCCGACCGGCGCCAGGATCAGCGGCATCGCCGCCGGTTCGCCGAGGATCGTGGTCGCCAGGGTGCGCTTGGACACATCGACCAGGATGCGCTGGCGGAACTTGATCTGCTGCAGATCTTCCGAATTCGCGCGCAGCGTGTCCTCGGTGTAGGAGCCGCGGTCCGCATAATCGAAAAACGCCTTCGGCACCCGGCGCTTGTGCAGCTGGCGCAGATCTTCGATGCAGGTAATGTGCTTCATGGACGGTCCCGGCCCTTCTTCTGTGTCGCAAGTTCGATGTCGCGAGCCTTGTTTTAAGCGGCAAGTCTTGCGGGTGTTCGATCTTGCCGTCATCTAGCATGGATGGGTGGCCTGCCAAATCGAAGACGGATGGGAGAGCGCGATGACCCAATCAGGCTCCAAGCCGAAAGCAGACGAGAACGCCGAGAAGCGCCGGCTCGACGAGGCCCTGGAGGAGGGGCTGGAGGAGACGTTTCCCGGTTCCGACCCCGTCAATGTCACCCAGCCGGCCCCCAGCAAGGGCGACCAGCACGTCAAGCGCAGCGGCAAAGGGTAGGGGACAGGTTCGTTTCCCAGGTTGCTGAAAGAGCAATAATGTTATATCTTTCAGTGCGTTAATGTCGAAGTACGGGGTTTGGCCCCGGTAATGATTCATCATATTTTTTGAAGTCATTTTAGTGCCTGGCAGTCTATAAGGCCGATGCACGCTAGACTGGTAGGCGTTCGGGACTCTCTCGCCGGGTGGTTCGAGAGGTCCGTGTTGGGGGTTACATGAGCCGCAAATATTTCGGGACCGATGGAATTCGGGGCCGCGCCAATGGACTGATCACGCCGGAGCTCGCGCTCAAGGTGGGGCAGGCCGCGGGATTGGTGTTTCAGCGTGGCGACCATCGCCATCGCGTCGTGATCGGAAAGGACACGCGGCTGTCCGGCTACATGATCGAATACGCCATGGTTGCGGGCTTCACCTCGGTCGGTATGGACGTGCTGCTGGTCGGCCCGATGCCGACCCCGGCGATTGCGATGCTTACCAAGTCGATGCGCGCCGACCTCGGCGTCATGATCTCGGCGTCGCATAATCTTTTCGAAGACAACGGCATCAAGCTGTTCGGCCCGCAGGGCTTCAAGCTGTCCGACGATGTCGAGAAGCAGATCGAGCAGCTGCTCGACGAATCGCTCGACCGCCGCCTGGCGCAGAGCGCGAGCCTCGGCCGCGCCCGCCGCATCGACGGCGTCCATGACCGCTACATCGAATTCGCCAAGCGCACGCTGCCGCGCGATCTCTCGCTCGAGGGCCTGCGCGTCGTGGTCGATTGCGCCAATGGCGCCGCCTACAAGGTGGTGCCGGAAGCGCTGTGGGAGCTCGGCGCCGACGTGGTGCCGATCGGGGTCGAACCCGACGGCTTCAACATCAACAAGGAATGCGGCTCCACCTCGCCGGAAGCGCTGTCGCGGAAGGTGCGCGAGATGCGCGCCGACATCGGCATCGCGCTCGACGGCGATGCCGATCGCGTCATCCTGGTCGACGAGCGCGGCCACATCGTCGACGGCGACCAGCTGCTCGCAGTGATCGCGCAGAGCTGGAAGGAAGAAGGGCGCCTCTCCAAGCCCGGCATCGTCACGACCGTGATGTCCAATCTCGGGCTGGAGCGCTTCCTGCAGGGCCTCGGGCTGCAGATGGTCCGCACGCCGGTCGGCGACCGCTATGTGCTCGAGCAGATGCTGAGCGGCGGCTACAATCTCGGCGGCGAGCCGTCGGGCCATATCATCATGTCGGACTATTCGACGACCGGCGACGGTTTCGTCGCGGCGCTGCAGGTGCTGGCCGTGGTGCAGAAGCTGCGCCGCCCGGTGTCGGAGATCTGCCGGCGTTTCGATCCATTGCCGCAAATCCTGAAGAACGTGCGCTATCGCAGCGGCAAGCCGCTCGACGACGCCGAGGTCAAGTCCGCGATCACCGACGGCGAGAAGCGCCTCAACGGCCATGGCCGTCTCTTGATCCGTCCCTCCGGCACCGAACCGGTGATCCGCGTGATGGGCGAGGGCGACGATCGCATCCTGGTGGAAGAGGTCGTCGACAACATCGTCAGCGCACTCGGCCACGCCGCCGCGGCTTAAGCCCCGTCCGGCCTCGTCAGCTCATGATCCGTCATCCTGAGGAGCGCGCCCTTGCGCGCGTCTCGAAGGATGCACGGCCCATTGTCGCAATGTGGCGAGCGCCGGGCCGTCGACCCTTCGAGACGCGCGGAGCCTGTCATCGGGCCGCGCTTTGCGCGGACCCGTTGGCGCTCCTCAGGGTGACGGGGATAGGCCGCCGGCTGGCCACACAGCGCATCGCTGCCATCGGCTAACGCAACTGGTTTGCCTCACCTCCGCGTCGTACGACACGGAGGTATTTTTGCGAATCTGTCCGGGAATGCTGCATTGAACAAACCCGTCGTGAGCAAACAGGCGCTGGGCGAGCCGGTGCCGGTGCCGGAGCTGACGGCCGCGAAGGCCGCCGCCGCTGCGGGGCCGGCCTATGTCGTGCTTGCCGGCATCAGCTTTTCACACTTCCTCAACGACACGATGCAGTCGCTGATCGCCTCGGTCTATCCGATCCTGAAGGACAATTACGCGCTCGACTTCGCGCAGATCGGCATGATCACGCTGGCGTTTCAGTTCACGGCGTCGCTGCTGCAGCCGCTGGTCGGGCATTTCACCGACAAGAAGGCGCAGCCGTTCTCGCTTGCGATCGGCATGGGCTTCACCTTCTTCGGGCTGTTGCTGCTCAGCGTTGCGCACAGCTATGGGGTGATCCTGATCGCGGCTTCGCTGGTCGGCCTCGGCTCCGCGGTGTTCCATCCGGAATCGTCGCGCATCGCGCGGCTGGCGTCAGGCGGACGTTACGGTTTCGCGCAATCGGTGTTCCAGCTCGGCGGCAGTTTCGGCACCTCGATGGGACCGGTGCTCGCAGCACTGATCGTGGTGCCGTTCGGCCAGCCCTCGATCGCCTGGTTCTCCTCGATCGCGTTCCTTGCCATCGTGATCCTCTGGCGCATCGGCGTCTGGTACAAGCCGCAGATATCGGGCAAGAAGGCGGCCGCCGTCGCGCGGCATCCCGACCATCCGGATCAGCGGCGCGTGAGGATCGCGCTCACCGTGCTGGTCGCGCTGCTGTTCTCCAAGCAGCTCTATGTCTCGAGCCTGTCGAGCTACTACATCTTCTATCTGATCGATCGGTTCGGCGTCTCGACGCAGGCGGCGCAGCTCTATCTGTTCATCTTCCTTGCCGCCAATGCCGCGGGTGCGTTCATCGGCGGTCCGCTCGGCGACCGCTTCGGCCGCAAATACGTGATCTGGTTCTCGATCCTCGGCGCGCTGCCGTTCACGCTGGCGCTGCCCTATGCCGGCCTGTTCGCAAGCGCCGTGCTGACGGTGGTGATCGGTTTGATCATCTCGTCGGCGACGTCGGCGATCATCGTGTTCGCGCAGGAATTGATGCCGCATCGCTTCGGCATGATCTCCGGCGTGTTCTTCGGCGTCGCGTTCGGGATCGGCGGTCTCGGCGCGGCGGTGCTCGGCAAGCTCGCCGACCACACCTCGATCGCCTTCGTTTATCAGCTGTGCGCCTTCCTGCCGGCGATCGGCCTGCTCGCGGTGTTCCTGCCGAAGATGCCGCAGGCCGTGCGCTGAACGCTCGGCCGCAGACGCGACGCCCGCGTTAAGCATTCGCTAACGCACGCGGCTCGCGTGCGCTGCAAACGGCGCGCATGCGTCAACGCTTCATTAGCACTTGTGGCGGGATCGCGATGTTCCGCCGCCGACCTGCGTCATTTATGGACCCATAAGCGACAGCCGCAGAGAAAGGTGAGAGAAAATCAACCTTAAAAATTAGGGTTAAGTGCCGCTTAAACATTTCCTGCCATCGTCCGGCCGTGAGTTTCAGACGTGGGGCTTTCGTGTCGCCTCACTTGGCCCAAAAGGACGAAGCCAATGCGTAGCGTAAAGACCCTGATTGCCGCCGGCGCGGCATCTCTGTTGTCCTCGGCGGCGTTCGCCGCCGACATGCCCATCATGCCGCCGCCTCCGATGGCGTATGCTCCTCCGCCGGTCCAGGATTTCGGCGGCTGGTACCTGCGCGGCGACATCGGCATGACCAGCAGCAAAGGCAGGCTGCACGTCAACGCGTATGACACGCTGCCCGCCGGCGCGCTCACCCAGGTTGGCCATGGCTTCGACGGCGGCACGCTCTACGGCATCGGCGTCGGCTATCAGTTCAACAGCTGGTTCCGCGCCGACATCACCGGTGAGTACCGCTCGAAGGTGAGCTTCAATGGCACCGACTTCGTGACCTTTCCCACCAACTCGATCGGCGATGCCTATCATGGCGGTTTCCAGAGCTGGGTCGGCCTCGTGAACGTCTATGCCGATCTCGGCACCTGGTGGTGCTTGACGCCGTTCATCGGCGCCGGTGTCGGTGCTGCGACGATCAAGACCTCGGGCTTCTCCGACGTCACCACGTTCCCGGGAGCGTCCGGTTTCACCGGTTCCTTCGCCGCCGACGGCGCGACCAAGACCAACCTCGCCTGGGCCGTGCATGCCGGTCTCGCCTACAAGGTCACCAACAACTTCACGGTCGAATTGGCTTACCGCTATCTCGACATGGGCACCGCGGGGCAGGGCAATGGTCGCTCGTTCGATGGCAGCAATGCTGGTCCGTCGTCGTTCCAGTTCCGGGATATCACGTCGCAGGACGTCAAGCTCGGCGTGCGCTTCGCCCTGCCTTGCTGCGACGTGCCGCCGCCGCCGCCGCCGCCCCCGCTGATCCGCAAGGGTTAATTTCGAACCTTCCAGGGTTAACAATTGAAACGGCGCGGGATCATCCCGCGCCGTTTTTCTTTGCTGCCTGCGTGTCGAGCTTCCGCAACTTGCGTGCTCGAAAACCGGCGGCGACAACGATTGGTTAAGGTTAACAGGCGATGATCAACGCGAAATCGGTGCGGTGGATGGAGCGTTGCAATGCGTAGGTTCGTGCTGGCGGCGATGATGTTCGGGGCGATGACCGGCGCACATGCGGCCGACATGCCCGATTTCCTTCGCGGCAGTCTCCCCGCTTCCAGCGCGCCAACCAGAAACTGGGACGGCTGGTATGTCGGCGGCCAGGTCGGCCAAACCTGGATCAACACCGACTTTGGCGGCTCCGTCGCATCTCTGACCAATTCCATCTTCCGCAACACCACGCTTCAGGGTCCGACGTCGCAATTCAATCTGCTGGGTCGGGCCAATGCGCAAAGCTCGGGTTTCGGCGCATTTGTCGGACGCAACTATCAGTTCGACGACGTCGTGCTGGGTGTCGAAGCGAACTACACCTATTGGTCCGGCCTTACGACATCGACGTTCGGCAGCCTGGGCCCGATTCAAGTCGCTCAGCCGAGCCTTGTCCTGCCGACCGGGGCCACGGCCGCGGACGGCGTGACGTTGAATGGAAGCGCGTCGCTGAAGCTCAAGGATGAGATGACGTTCCGCGGACGCGCAGGTTGGGCAACCGGTGATTTTCTGCCCTACATTTTCGGCGGCCTTGCGGTCGGTCGAATGGATGTGTCGCGCACGGTCACCAGCTCCGTGAACAGAACGATCAACTTTGTCGACGGAAGTTCGACCACGTTTGCGCTCCCGCAGTTTGCCCAAACCGCGACGGATGCAAAAACGGACGCCTACGTTGCCGGCTGGACCGCTGGTCTCGGCCTGGAATACATGTTGTGGAACTGTGTTTTCGTGCGCGGCGAGTGGGAATACGTCAAGTTCATGCCGGTCAAGAACACGTCGGTCACGCAAAACAGCGTGCGTGCTGCCATCGGCTACAAGTTCTGACGCGCGCCACTCGGCTTGACACCGCAATCTGCGGCTGGTCGGATATCGCTCCGCAAGCGGAGCAATCTCACATGAAAATCTACGGCGACGCCAATTCAGGCAACTGCCTGAAGGTGAAATGGGTCTGCGACAAGCTGGCGCTGCCGTACACATGGGTCGAGATCGACACCATGAAGGGCGGCAGCCGGACCGCGGAATTCCTCAAGCGAAACGGCTGGGGTCAGGTGCCGACGGTGGAGCTGGATGACGGCCGCACGCTCGCGCAATCCAACGCCATCATCCGCTATCTCGCGCGCGGCAGCGACCTGATCCCGAGCGATCCCTATCGCGCGGCACAAATGGATGCCTGGATGTTCTGGGAGCAGAACAGCCACGAGCCCTATGTGGCCGTCTGCCGCTTTCAGACCGTGTATCTCGGCAAGGCCATCTCTGAGATCGATCCGAACCTCGTCAAGCGCGGCTATGTCGCGCTCGATCATCTGGAGCGGCATCTGGCGGGCACGCAATTTTTGGTCGGAGACGCGTTCTCGCTCGCCGACGTCTCGCTGCTCGCCTATACGCGTGTCGCGGAGGATGGCGGCCTCGAACTCGCGCGCTATCCCGTGATCCGTCGCTGGATCGCCGACGCCGAGCGCGTGCTCGCGCTGCCGCCGGTCCGCTGACCTCAGGTGAATGCCGCCATGACTGAAGCTTCATCCATCACGATCCGCCGCGCTCGCCGCGAAGACGTCGCCGCCATTGTCGGCATGCTTGCGGACGATCCGCTCGGCAGTGCGCGCGAGCGGATCGAGGACCCGCTGCCGCAAAGCTATTACGAGGCCTTCGCGCGGGTCGAGCGCGATCCCAACCTGCAACTCGTCGTCGCCGTCGACGGGGAGGGCGTCGTCGTCGGCTGTCTGCAACTCGCAGTCCTGCCGGGCATCAGCTCACAGGGCGGCTCGCGCGGCCTGCTCGAGGACGTTCGCGTTGCTAAACATTGCCGCAGCCGCGGCATCGGCGAGAAGCTGGTGCAGTGGGCGGTCACCGAGGCGCGCGCGAGAGGCTGCATGCTCGTCGAATTGCTGACGCATCAGACGCGGGTCGATGCGCAGCGTTTCTATGAACGGCTTGGGTTCGCGCGCAGCCATGTCGGGATGACGATTCGCTTTTGAAACGCGCGCACGAAGTTGTGCCATCTACCGGGCAATACCTGCGGCAGCGGATGGTCTGCGATCCGGTTAACAGCCAATAAACTAAGCTGGCCTCCGTGATTTTACGGGTCGGAACGAGTCCGCTATGTCGGACGTCTCCCACGGGGCGGCAGGCAACTGGGGATTGGAATGTCGGATTATTCGATCGTGCGGGTCGGCAACGAGTACATCGTGCAGGCCGGCGAGAAGAGCATTTTGAAAGTATCGAGCCGGCGCAGGGCGGTTAAGATCATGACTCTGGCGGCAGATTTGCTCGATCAGGAGACGATCCAGCAGGTCGAGGACGCCCCATCAATCAGCCGTGATGCCCGGGTTGTTCCAGACGAGTCCGAACTTTCTTGACGTTTGGGTACCTTTCCACTATCCCCGACCGCGGGAAACCTCTCCCCACCGAGAGGCAGCTATCTGGAAGGGTAGATTATGACTGCAGCGAAGCCCGCTTCGCGGCCCGAAGTGCCGCATTTTTCCTCCGGCCCCTGTGCCAAGCGCCCCGGCTGGAACCCCAACAATCTCAAGGACGCCGCCCTCGGCCGCTCGCATCGTGCGAAAGTCGGCAAGGCCAAGCTCAAGCTCGCGATCGACCTGACGCGCGAGGTGCTTGAGGTGCCCGCCGATTACAAGATCGGCATCGTGCCGGCGTCGGACACCGGCGCGGTCGAGATGGCGCTGTGGTCGCTGCTCGGCGCGCGGCCCGTCACCACGCTCGCCTGGGAATCCTTCGGCGAGGGCTGGGTCAGCGATATCGTCAAGGAATTGAAGCTGAAGGACGTCACCAAGCTCAACGCGGCTTATGGTGAAATCCCCGATCTCTCCAAGGTCGATCCGAAGTCGGATATCGTCTTCACCTGGAACGGCACCACCTCGGGTGTGCGCGTGCCGAACGCCGACTGGATCAGTGCGGATCGCGAAGGCCTGACGATTTGCGACGCGACCTCGGCCGCCTTCGCGCAGCCACTGGATTTCGCCAAGCTCGATGTCGTCACCTTCTCCTGGCAGAAGGCGCTTGGCGGTGAAGCCGCGCACGGCATGCTGATCCTGTCGCCGCGCGCGGTGGAACGGCTCGAGACCTACAAGCCGGCCTGGCCGCTGCCGAAGATCTTCCGCCTCACCAAGGGCGGCAAGCTCAACCAGGGCATCTTCGAAGGCGAGACCATTAACACGCCGTCGATGCTCTGCGTCGAGGACTATCTCGATGCGTTGAACTGGGCGAAGTCGATCGGTGGCCTGAAGGCGCTGATCGCCCGTGCCGACGCCAACACCAAGGCGCTCGCCGACTGGAAGGCGCGGACGCCGTGGATCGACTTCCTGGCCAAGGATTCCGCGATCCGCTCCAACACCTCGGTGTGCCTGAAGTTCACCGATCCCGCGATCACCTCGCTTCCATCCGACGCACAGGCTGATTTCTGCAAGAAGCTGGTCGCGCTGGTGGAGAAGGAGAACGCCGGCTTCGACTTCGCGTATTACCGCGACGCGCCGGCCGGCCTGCGGATCTGGTGCGGCGCCACCGTCGAGGCAAAGGATGTCGAGCTGCTGACGCAGTGGATCGACTGGGCGTTTGCCGAGACCAAGGCAGCGTTGCCCAAGGCGGCTTAAGTTTTCTCTTGTCACCTCTTCCCGTTCTTACGGGGAGAGGTCGGATCGCGCAGCGATCCGGGTGAGGGGCCCTCTCGGCTTGTTCCTCGCCCGTGGCTGCCCCTCACCCCAACCC